>DAHVVW010000069.1 GCA_027357125.1 Clostridiales bacterium | reverse complement strand
AATCGCATGGGCATGGAGACAGACTTCCGTGCCCCCGCCCAAAGTCATAGCAAAGGGAGCAGCCACCACAGGCTTCGTGGCGTATTTCAAGGCCATCATCCCCCGCTGGAATTCCCGTACCATCAGGTCAAGTTCATCCCAGTTTTCGTCCTCGGCCTCCAACAAAATGAGCATGAGGTTCGCACCCACGCAGAAGTTCTTGCCCTGATTGCCGACCACCAGCCCAAGGTAGTTTTGCTCCACTTCCGCCAAGGACTTGTGGATCATACTTAAAATGTCCCCACCGAGGGCATTGTTAGGAGAATGGAATTCCAGACAGGCCACTCCTTCTCCCAAGTCGATTAAACTCGCTCCGGCATTTTTTATAATCACTTGCCCGGATTTATGGGCCTGTTTCAACGAAAAGGCATAAAGACTCGAAGCTTTCTGCTCGTATTGCCCATTTCTAAAGAAAGCTGTCGACCCGTCCTGCTCTTTCTTATAAAAGCTTCCGCCTCTAGCCAGGACTTCCTGAATGAGCGACGGCAATTCTCCGCCTTCTTCCGCTATTCTAGCCGCGGTTGCTTTCACGCCGAGGGCATCCCAGAGTTCAAACGGCCCCAGCTCCCAGTTAAAGCCCCAGCGCATAGCCTTATCTACTGCCGCTATGTCATCAGCTATCTCCGGAATACTATTGGACGCATAGAGCAGAACTTGTTTCAAGACATTCCAGCTAAACTGCGCTCCCGCATCCTTGCCGCTCACCAACGTACGAATCTTTTCCGCCAGGCTGTCCGCTGCTTTGGCTTGCTCCAGGGCAGGGAACTTCACAGGCTGAACCGGTGCGTAGGTCAAGGTGTTGGGGTCTAGGACTTCAATTACAGTCCCTGCTCCCGCCTTGGTTTTCTTATAAAATCCCTGCTTCGTCTTATCCCCCAGCCAGCCGTTTGTCAGCATCTGACGCACAAAAGCCGGCAGACCGAACAAATCTTTTTCCGTTGGCACTCCTTCAGCAACATTGCTTGCCACATGGACAAAGGTATCCAAGCCAACCATGTCAACTGTACGGAAAGACGCACTTTTTGGTCGGCCTATCACCGGGCCGGTGAGGGCGTCAACTTCGTCCACTCTTAACCCCAACTTAAGCATTTCCCTTAAAGTCACCGCCAGCCCATACACACCGATGCGGTTGGCGATAAAGTTCGGGGTATCTTTGGCCAAAACTACCCCTTTCCCCAAGACCCGTTCGCCCAGCTCCTGCATCAAGTGCAAAACTTCCGGAGCGGTATCAGGCCCAGGTATAAGCTCAAGTAGTTTCATGTAACGCGGAGGGTTGAAAAAATGCGTTCCCAGGAAATAACGCGTAAAATTCTCAGGCAACCCTTCAGCCATAGCCTTAAGGGAAATACCCGAGGTATTTGTGCTCACAATCGTACCGGGGCGCACCGCCGCAGCCACTTTTTGCAACAGCTCTCTCTTAATATCGAGCCGTTCAACCACAACTTCGATCACCCAATCTACTTCCTGCAAGCGGGCAAGGTCGTCAGCAAAGTTCCCCACTTCGATCCGCTCGGCAAACTCAGGCACAAACAAAGGAGCCGGGGTCATCTTCAAAAGTTTGGCTTTGTTCATCTCAGATATGCGGTTGCGCACTCTCTTATCTGCCAGAGTCTGTCCCTTGGCCTCTTCTTCCGGGGTCAGTTCCAGAGGCACAATATCCAGCAAAAGACTGGGAATCCCAGCGTTGGCCAGATGAGCTGCAATCGTGCAGCCCATCACCCCCGAGCCTAGAACGGCGGCTTTATGTACCTGCATGTCTGTCACTCCTCTCATTTAGCTATTTCAGGCGCAAAGCGCCTTCGAACAGGAAAAGCATGGGCTTTGCGCTGTTGCTTAAGCTACGCGGCGTGCGGGCCATGACCCAATCTGACACAGCCTCGTCCAGAGCGCCGAAGATAAGCTGACGGGCAGCCTTTACATCCAGCGGCGCTACTTCACCGCATTCGATACCCGTAGTCACCACCCCCTCAATTAACTTAAAATATTCCTTAAGCGGTCCGGTTATAGCTGAGCGGATATCCGGATCCGACTGGCGCAGTTCCACCTGAGTAACTATTGCCAGGGAACGGTTATGCTCCATATAGGAGAAATGTGTCCAAATAATAGCCCGCAGGCGTTCCCTGGTGCTCTGAGAATCATTAAGCTGCGTCCGGATGTCGTTAATAAAATCCCCCATGCGCTCCTGAAACAGCTTGATTAAAATATCCTGCTTACTCTTAAAATAGAGATAGATCGTGCCGTCTGCCACCCCAGCCAGGCGCGCAATCTTGGACACCTGACACTGATAGTAGCCCGAGACGGCAAAAGCCTCGATCGCGGCATCCAAAATTTGCTGGTATTTTTCTTCCCGTGCTACTATTTTTTCTTCCTTCGCTGCCACTGTTTATTCCTCCTGAATGAATGCTCATTCATTTTTATTCATTATAGCATATGCCTTTGTCAAAATAAATAGATAATTTCTAATATTTCTTCTCCCGCCCATCGAAAAAGGCCCAACGCAATAATCTCAGCAAGTGCTTCCGAGTAGAATCGGCACACAGCCGACTTTACCTCCAATACAAATAAAGCTTCCTACGCACACAAAAGCGAGCGACTTGTTAAAGCCGCTTGCCTGAAATACTTAAACCAGTTTTGCATCAGATTCCTAGATCTTTGACTTTTTCCCGGTCATGCTCTCGATCTTGAGCTGAAACACCGTCAGCCCCTGCACAGCTTCGTCGGACAGCTCATACCCATCCTGGGTGTAATGACCGATGATTTGTGCCAGAGCCTTCGTTTTGGCGGCTGGATCTTCGATGAAACTTACTTCCCCAAACCCCACCACACTCTGATATCTCATGCTCCAGTTGCAGGGATTGTCCCCCTTCACTTCTTCCACATCAAGATCAATTTCGAAACAGGCCGCAGAATTTTCGCGCATGATCGTGAGCTTTTCTCCTTCTGGTGCGGAATGAAAATAGAGAGTGTTTTCCGCATAGCCGAAGCTCAGCGGCACTATATACGGCCTGTTCCCTCGGCTCAGGCCCAAACGGCATACCTTGGCCCGCCTCATAATCTCCTCGATCCCCTGTAGTTCAGTAATTTCTTTGTCCTTGCGTCTCACTTAAAATTCCCCTTTCGATTCATCATATTTAATTAAAAATCTTCTCACTTCTTAAGCGCTGCCTACACGGCTCCGCTTTTTTAGCTATTCAGAAAGTATAAGTCTGAGGGCGCATAAGTGCAACTAAGGCTTCCGCCTGCGCCTTCAAGGCTAACAAGTGCGATACTGCCACCGGCAGTATCGGGCGCAAGCCAAGTTTTCTTTATTGTGTTTGATACTTACTTACGAGAATTAGCTGCCTATTATTGTCAGGTCAAAACACGGATAGATCTTTTCCAGGCTCACACACTACATAAGCTTACTAAAAAACGGTTCCTAAACATTTTTCCCAAACACCCTAGGATGCTTCTTTTTATTTTTCCCTTACTAAGTACTTACTCAGTAGGCAAAAACTAAATCTCAAGCAAAAGTATTCCCCGTGAAAGGAGAGAAACCGCGCTGGAAATGCGCGGGAGAAGCATGAATTCTTTTGAGCGCAAATTCCGCACTCGCATAGCCTCCCACCCACAAATGTGGCATTCCTATCTCGCGAATCCCACCACTGAGACTGTGCGCATGGTAATTAACTGCCGCCTATTCGATTCTCCCAGGCTAGAATTAGCGTCTATACTTAATTCCCTCCTTCCCCTCTGGGAAAATGAAGCCTGTGAAGGCAATCAAAGCCTGGCTGAGCTTATCCGGTACTTAGAAGAGCTAAAAATTTGCCCTTTATCCCAGGAAGAGGACCCCTTACGTCCGAACCTTCTGCGTCTCCGGATCTTAGCTTCAACCCCTGGAATTTTCCCGTTTTCCCCTACATACATTCAGGAAAATCTCGCACGCTTTTTGGAGTCCTCCGACTGCTTGGCAGACCTCCCTGAGTTTCAGGCCGTAGCCTTCAGCAGCCAGGAAATTGAACCTTTGTCCTCTGACTTAGCTATCTACCACCTCTCTCCGCACAGCCGCCGCTTCGTGCAGAACCTTTATTATGCAGACCGACGCGAAACTGTTCTCTCAATTCTAGCATATATTGCAAAAAACTATCCCCTGCTCGGGACTTGCCGTCAAGCCTATGCCTTGATGTTCTCCCTAGACAAGCCTGAGATTTGGAGCCATCATCCCTTTTCTCTGCGTTTGATCTCTAACCGCTATTGGGAAAAGCGCCTGCAGGAGGATGGATATTAAAAGGGGGAGGTCGCCTTGAAGAGTATAGTCCGCATACTGACTCAGGATGGCGGACAGAAGAAAAAAGGATATTTACTTTGGCTTACGATTCTCACACTTAACATACTACTCGTGGGACCTCAGAACACCATAGCTTCCTCCGACAGTTCCGGTGACAGCCCCGGATTTTATGTTAAGGCTAAGAGCGATTTTGTGAATATAGATTACTTGCCTGTAGACCTGGACATCAAATATGCGACTGCAAGCAACTTTACCGGTATGCGCCTCTATCCCAGTTCTGCCGCTTACTTACGCCAGGGCACTGCGGACAAGCTTAAAGCTGTCTGTGACGAAATAGCTAAAGACGGATATCATCTAAAAATCTGGGATGCTTACCGCCCCCCCTCAGTTCAGTTCACCATGTGGCAGCAATCCCCGGACTCACGCTATCTAGCCAATCCCTATCGCGGATTTTCAAACCATGCCCGCGGATGTGCCGTTGACCTTACCCTCGTTGACAGTCATAACAGGCAACTCGTCATGCCCAGCGGCTTTGACGACTTCTCCCCTAAAGCTGACCGCAATTACCAGGATGTTGGTGCCGAGAGTAAAGCCAATGCTGAATATTTAGAAAGAGTTATGACCAAACATGGCTTTGCCTCAATCTCCACTGAGTGGTGGCACTTTGATGACAAAGATCAATACCCCCCTGCATCTCAGGCACAGCCACAACCTCAACTAAGGCAAGCTGACTCATCTGCAGACGGCCTGGTCACTTTAACTATCAGCGCCATCGGGGATAATGTCCTCGGCTCAGACCCGCGCTTTGCTTATAATGGAAGTTTCAATGATGTCTATGACCGTTATGGTCCGGCTTACTTCTTCGAAAAAGTGAAGGACATCCTTAATAATGATGATTTAACCATTGCCAACCTTGAGACCACCCTAACTTCTGAAACCCGCACGCCGAACAAGAGCTTCCAGTCTGCTCCCTTCTTTTTCAAGGGAATGCCCGGGTATGCACACATCTTGCGCGCAGGTGGAGTTGAGGCCGTGAATTTAGCCAACAATCACACGATGGATTACCTCGATCAAGGGTATTACGACACCATTGGTGCCCTCTACCGAGCTCAGGTTGAATCCTTCGGTTATGACAGAATCGCCAAGTTAACGCTCAAGGGGCTTGACACATCAATCCTCGGGTATAATGTACTTGGCCCTCTGGAGCAAGCTGCTGATATACCCGCCCTTAAGCAGCAGATACAAAGAGATATGCTTAAGGCTAAGCAAGAATCCAGCCTCGTCGTGGTCAATTTTCACTGGGGCCGGGAAAACACCCCCAAGCCCGACCCGCTGCAAATTGAGTTAAGCCGTTTGGCAATTGATTATGGTGCAGATTTAGTGCTGGGTCATCATCCGCACGTCATCCAGCCAATAGAAAAATACAAGGGCAAGTACATCGTTTACAGTCTTGGCAACTTCAGCTTTGGGGGCAACCCCAGCCCTTGGTACCGCGATACGTTTATTTACCGGCAGACGTTTGCGTTTAGGGACGGCGCTTTAGTACAGACCTTAGTCCCGGAAGTTATTCCTTGTTCAGTTTCCTCTCTTCCTGACCGCAATGACTACCGACCGACAATATTTACCGGAAGTGAGGCTGTGCGCGTCCTGCGCACCCTCAACCTCAAATAGAATCACGGTTGAATGAGCAAAAGATAAAGAACAGTGCCCAGTGCGATCGACCACACAATTAAACTTTACTTCAATGTTGCTCATATTCACACCTTAATTTAGTGGCAATAGCCTATTCGCATACCTCTTCCAACTTGATTTCCCTAAGCCCTTTCAAGCAGCGCACGGGCAGTGCCTGATAATGGGCTGTCCCTTCATCTAAGGCACGTCTCATGTCATCGGAAATATCTCCGATGATTTTTGTCGGCACCCCTACGGCGAGCTTGAATGCAGGAATCTCCGTCTTCTCCGTGACTAAAGCCCCGGCCCCGATGCAGCATCCGTCCCCGATGGTGACATCATCCATGACGATTGCACCCATCCCGATCAGCACATGCTCCCCCAGGTTGGGCGTATGCAGAATTGCCCCATGCCCGATATGGCTGCGCGGTCCCATTGTACCTGAGCGTCCGGGATATACATGAATAATGCAGTTCTCCTGGACGTTCGAACCGGGCCCGATCACGATGCTCCCCCAGTCTCCCCTAATCCTAGCCCCGGCTGCAATATAGCAGCCCTCTCCGATCCTGACATCCCCGATAATCGAGGCTTCTGGGTGAACATATGTACCTTTGCCGATAGAGGGACGCTTACCCTCGAACTCATAAATAGCCATAATACCAGCCCCTTCGTCTATCTACTCTGCGGATATATTGACATCTTCGACAGAAATGGAGGGAGTACCTCCTATATTCGCACAAAAACTGTACCCTAAACGAATTGGCACCTACAGACCAACCGTTACAAGAATGTCCCAGCTTGAGGAAATACCCCCGACAGTTCTTTTAACTATCGGGGGTATGGTTAATCCTACAATATTCTTCTAACTTTCTGAGATAATGCTATCCAGACTATCCTCTCGGCCCGCGATGTGGCTTCATGGCCCGCGGCCTTCCTAAAACTTCCGACCAAATTACGCCCCGAACCAAGTCTTTCATACTTAATTCGTTATCCCAAACTCCCGTTGCAGCAGCAGAAGAGACTGTCCGCAGATTGGCTTTCTCTTTCGTGCTTGATTTTTTCTGTGGGACAAATATCCCTTCTGTGCCTGCTGACCCTTCCGGGCCTGCTATTCCTTCAGTACCGACGCTTCCTTCTACTCCAATACTACCTTCATCACTCATCGCAGGCCGCATGTCGGCAGGGCGGCCTTCATCCCCCCACTCTCCTTCATATCCCTGCGCTTGGGCGAGTTCCATGTCTTTGTATGGATCAAGATTTTGTCCAGACGCGCTCGAATTGCGGGCATCCGTTTCTTCGCTGCGCTGGGTTTCCCGATACTCTGTTGTCCCGGACTGCGGAAACCGTATTTCAGGTGGGAACTGGTTTTTTTGCGGAAACTTGATTTCCCCAGGAAACCTGGTCCGGCCGCGAGGGAGATTCCCCCCTTTTGTATTAACGCTGGCTATGATGCTGTAAATTGTAAAGACTATTATTATGAAGCTTAATACTTCCATGCTTTACCTTCCCCCCTTATTTTAGGGGTGCCTGGTCAGTGGGAGCCTCGCTTTTGCCGGAGCGCGCAATGGTGTCCCTCATTTGCGTGTCGGCCAGGATATTCTGCATGTTGTAATAATCCATGACTCCGAGCTTGCCGTCGCGCAGAGCCTGGGCCATAGCTCTTGGGACTTCCGCTTCCGCTTCTACCACTTTAGCGCGCATCTCCTGGACTGAGGCTTTCATCTCTTGCTCCTTCGCCACTGCCATAGCCCGCCTTTCCTCAGCTTTAGCTTGGGCAATCCTCTTATCCGCTTCGGCCTGATCGGTCTGAAGTTGTGCCCCGATGTTCTTGCCGACATCAACGTCTGCAATATCGATGGAAAGAATCTCGAAGGCCGTGCCTGAGTCAAGCCCCTTAGCTAAAACTGTGCGCGAAACCATATCCGGGTTTTCCAAAACTGCTTTATGCGAGTCACTGCTCCCGATACTGGTGACAATGCCCTCTCCTACCCGGGCGATAATTGTTTCTTCCCCGGCACCTCCGACCAAGCGGTCGATATTGGCGCGCACCGTAACCCTGGCCTTAACTCTCAGTTCGATCCCGTTGGCAGCCACAGCGGAAACGATCGGAGTCTCAATGACTTTAGGGTTAACAGACATCTGAACTGCCTGCAACACATCCCGCCCAGCCAAATCAATGGCAGCCGCACGCTCGAACTGCAGCGGAATTCCTGCTCTCTCCGCCGCGATCAAGGCGTTTACAACCCTATCCACATTTCCGCCTGCCAGATAATGCGCTTCAAGCTGTGAAGGGGTGATATTCAGTCCTGCTTTGTGCGCTTTAATCAACGGGTTTACGATCCGGGACGGGGTGACACGCCTTAGTCTCATTCCGACCAAAGTAAAGATCCCTACATTCACTCCGGCAGCCAAGGCCGAAATCCAAAGTCCGACCGGAATGAAAGTAAGCAATAAGGTTAGAA
>DAHVVW010000068.1 GCA_027357125.1 Clostridiales bacterium | reverse complement strand
GCACCTTATTATTCCTCAACTATCACCTTGTCTTCCTGCAGGCCCATAAAGGATGCTACCTGCTTGCGCATATCCTGCGCCCGTTTCGAAAGCTCGCTTGGCGGCTGCCCGATCTTAACCGGTTCAATAGGCTTCACCCCACTAAGCTTAATCTTAATCAAGGAAATGCGCGGCTGATCAGTTAGATCCCTTCCGCCCTCTTCAAAGTCAACCTCTACTTGGGCATCGCTAACTCCCTTTACAGTCATAGCTAGGGCCTGTACCTGATTGACGATAATCCTCCTGAACTGCTCCTGCACCGCATCCTGCCCAGCTCTGGCTCCCTGTCCGTCAGCCATAACCGGCAAATCCCGAGGCGCTGTCATCGTCCAAGCCGGCACCTCCATGGCCAGGGGTGCACGCAAAAGCTCCGTGATCGGTCCGAGCACAGCCGAGATCACGAACAGACCCATCACCAGCTTGACAAAACCGCGCATGGATGTGTTGGGCAACAGCATTTCCAAAAAGCCTGCCAACAGCAGGACTACTGCAATATTGCGTACCAAAGTATGCAAAGTTTCCATCATCTATAATGACACCTACCTAACTCAACGCAGCATAACGCTCAAATTGCCGGCTCCTACAACCACAGCCACCGTCATAAAAAACATGATTGCCACCGTTGCGACCGAGCCTGCTATATAAATCAGGCTCTTAGCCATGCTCTGCAGGCTGTCGGCTAAGGCCTTTTCCCCCAGAGGCTCGATGAGGGCAGCTGAAATCCGGAAAGCAAACATAATAGCCAGGATCTTTATGATCGGGCTTAGACAGATAAAAGCAATCGCAATAATCGCCACAATTCCCAGGGCATTCTTGATCAAGAGTCCGGAAGTTACCACTAATTCCACTGCATCCTTAAAAAACTTGCCTACCACCGGAATCAGATCGGCTGAATATTTCGCTGTTCTCAGCACCACTCCGTCTGCAACCCCGCCGGTCACACCCTGAATCGCCATCAACCCGATAAACAGAGTCAGGGTAAACCCGAGACTGATTTTCCCGATGAACTCCATGAACTCGGCCAACTTGCTCACTTTGAACTGCTCTGAGATATGATTAAACAACTGGAGCACCGCGCTTAAGAAGAAGAGAGGCAAAACCACGGTTTTAACCAATGTAGCTAAGAAAGTCAGGCTTCCCATTACCATCGGCTTGAACAACGCTGCTGTCGTAAAGTTCCCCATCGTCAACAGCAGGGTCAGCATTACAGGGAAGGATGCCTGCATTAGCCCCACCATTTGGTCGATAGCCCCTCTGCTCATTTCCATCGTTACTTGGAAAGTGGCTAAAGCTATCCCGAGTAAAACCAGATAGGCCATGATCTCTGACATCTTGCCGATACTGCCCCCGAAGGCGGACTGCAATTGCTGCAGGACGGCACACAAAACAGCCAGAATAAGCAATTTTCCAATTAACGGCCCGGTATTAAGAATCTCACGCGTTAAGAAGGTGAGTAGGGCTTTGCCGAGTTTATCCGGCTGCAAGTTCAATTTTCCTTCTTTTAAGTCCTCGAACATCTGGCTTAAGGAAAATCCGGGCAAAGAGCTCTGAACGTCAGCATCTATTTTCTCTAAGAAACCCCTTACTTGCGTAAGGTCGAGTTCTTTGGCAATATCCACACTCCCCGCCGCACCCTGCTCACCGCCTACAGCCGTTGCGGCCGGAGCTGCCGCTGTTAAGCCTGAGGCCGGAGCAAAATCTGCCGCCAGCACCGGGGAAGTTGTCCCACTGGAAATTAAAAAAAATAAGATCATGATCAGAAAACGCAGCACTTACATCACCTCACCCTAAGAGCCGGATCAAAGATTCAAGGATGGCCGTAATAATCGGAATTGCCAAAATAAGCACCGTTACTTTGGCTGCAATCTCCACTTTGCTGGCCAGCGCTCCTTCCCCTGCGTCGCGGCAGATCTGGGCCCCAAATTCCGCCACATAAGCGATGCCCACGATCTTGAGCACAATCAGCAAATAGTAAGAACTAATGCTTGCCTGATCAGCCAGGTTTTGGAGAAGTTCTATGATAATTTTGATCTTCCCAAGAATGAGCAAAAATATTGTGACTCCGGCGAGTATGGTCAACTGCAGAGCAATTTCCGGCCGGAACTGGCGCAATACGGCGCCGATTACTGTGACAATCAGGGCCAGGCCTACGATTTGCCAGATATCCACCTTGATCCTCCTAATATAACTGGAATACGCTTTTAACCAAGCTGAACAAATCCGAAATAGACTGGACCACAATATAGAGGACCACGACCACTCCCAAGATCGTTACAGCCTGTGCCATCTCGCGGCGGCCTGACTCATTGAGAAGCATTACTAAAATCCCTACTAAGATGCCAATCCCAGCAACAGTTAGCACAATGTTAAAACTCATACCCCATCTCCCCCTTGTCAAATTAGAATGATTACTCCGGCAAGTCCGCAGAGAAAACCGAGATAACTCCACATCTTTGCCTGCTTTTCCGCCCAAGTCCCTGCTTGTTCCTGGAGCAGAGCGAGCTGCCTTTGCACCAGCTCCAGCTGTTTGTGCTGCTGCTGGCGGTCGGATTGCCCTAAACCCTTGCCGAGATCCTTAATCACTTGCCAATCCTCCAGCTTGAGTGCAAACTGTCTGGATTGTGCCCTCACAACACCCTTCCAGGCCATGGCCGCACTTTCCCCGCTCAGCAGGCGATCCTTAAGTTCGCCGAAGAACCCTTGCCAAGGTCTCTCCACTCGTTCTTCCAAAGATGCGAAGGCCTCGGGCAGCGGCGTAGCTCCCCAGACTATTTCCGTATCCAAAAGAGAAAGGGCCGTCAGGAATTCCCGTAGTTCCCGGGGTCTGCGCCTAATGCGCCCGGCAATGATTAAGCCGATTCCCCCGCAGCCCGTAATTAACCCTACACACCCGAGAATAAGCATAGGCACCTCCTAAAACTCCAATTACTAAACAATCGGCCCTAGCCCTGCCTTAGTTCCTATGGTCTCTAATCTTGTTTCTTCATAAAGATTACGTCCTGTCAGGGTATCAATAATCCCCGCGATCGTCCCGGGCCCGTGCTGACGGTTTAAGAGCACTATCCGCGTAAAAACTTTCTCCGTAAAGAGGATTTTCAAGATCGGCCTGTGTAAAGCTTCATCCCAGGAAGAGGCATGAGCTGTCGCTAATATTTTCACCCCTGTGCGCAGTGCATCGGCGAGCGCAGATACATCATCCGGATGACCCAATTCATCCACTGCTATAATCTGGGGAGCCATTGAACGCACGAGCATACTCATCCCTATCCCCTTAGGGCATCCGTCTAAAACATCTGTGCGCGGTCCAAGATTATACGTGGGAATTCCCTGGCGCATACCGGCCAATTCTCCCCGCTCATCCACGACGCCGACAGTCTGACCCCTTAGTCCCAGCTCAGGGATCCCTGTACTAAGGAGGTAAATCAAATCCCTTAGCAAAGTGGTTTTACCCGCCCTGGGAGCAGAGAGCATAAGAGTATGACAGAAATCTCCGTCAGACTTTAACAGGAAAGGTATGACCCCCCTGGCACTGCCCCTGATTTCCCTGGCCAGGCGAAAGTTAAGCGCGGATATATGCTTGAGAGTTTGAACTTCCTTACCCCTTAAAATTGCCTCTCCGGCAATCCCGACCCTGTGCCCCCCCGGCAGCGTAAAAAAGCCTTGTTTCAATTCCTCCTCCGCCGCATACAATGAGCTTTGCGTCACGCGTTCCAGGGTTAAAGCCAAGTCTTGACGACTTACTAAGTAAGCTTCTTTTTGGCGGCAGGGGACTCCGAGAGCATTCAGAAAAATGTCGCGCCCGCTCCCTTGAAGCAAAAGAGGTTGTCCGACACGCACCCGGATTTCCTCAACTTCCGCAAGAGCAACCTTTCTGATCTGAGCAAAGATAATATTTAAGTTCCCTCCAAACCAGGGCGTCACCCCAGCCCATTCAAGCGTTGAGGATAGATTAGTATGCAGCAACAACCTTTGTCCCTCCTTAATAGAAAGGTATGTGCAAGCAGTCAGTTTTAGACATCCTTTAGCTGAGATGGTGTAATGATTTAAAACAATAAAAGCCCGACTCTCTGAATCAGAGCGGGCAAGGCTATTGAAGAGCCTGCTAGTATTTATAACCGGTAGTATCTATAGTTCAAGTAAAATCGGCAGAATCATGGGCCGCCGCCTGGTCTTTTCCCACAGGTATTTGCTGAGAGACTCATATACAGCCCCTTTGAGGATGCCCCATTCCCAGTTATCCTGGCGCAGCTGCGCTTCCAGAGCAGAACCCACTACCTTTTTCGCACCCTCTACCAATTCTCCCGCTCCTTTCATAAAGGTAAACCCCCGCGAAATAATATCCGGCCCGGACGAAATCTTATACGGGTTACCCTTGCTCAGAACAGCCACCACGACCACTACTCCGTCCTGAGACAACTGTTGCCTGTCACGCAACACAATTTGCCCGACATCCCCGATACCCAAGCCATCGACATAGACACTTCCTGCTTCCACACTTTCCCCTAAAAACATGTCCTCCGGCCCCAGTTCTACCCGCGATCCCAGTTCCGTGATGGCAATCTCCTTGTCACTGTAGCCTAAAGAGAGGCCGAGCCGCCGGAATGCTGCCTGGTGGCGCACTTCCCCGTGATGAGGGATTAGAAAACGCGGTTTAGTTAGCCGAATCACGAGCTTGATCTCATCCTGGCTGGCATGACCGGACACATGAACTTGCGCCAAGTCTTTACTCACAACTTCTGCTCCAATTTGGTAAAGACGGTTAATCGTGCGTCCGATCAGCTTCTCATTGCCGGGAACAGGAGTAGCAGCGATTATCACTAAATCTTGAGGAAGCACGTTCACTTGGCGGTGATTCCCGGTAGCCATCCTGGTCAAGGCGGCCATAGGCTCACCCTGACTGCCTGTGCTTAAGATCAGCACGCTTGTTGACGGTATTTTGGTGGCATCCGCACTGTCAATCAGGATATCGTCCGGCAAATGCAGATACCCCAGTTCGCGCGCCACATTCACCACCTGCTCCATACTGCGCCCGACTACGCTCACCTTGCGCTGATAATGCTCGGCAGCGTCAATCGCCTGCTGGATGCGGTGAACATTGGACGCAAAGGTGGCCATAATAATTTTCCCTTGCGCCCTGCCAAACCAATCGTGCAAGGTACCTCCTACGACCTTCTCCGACATCGTAACTCCCGGACGTTCCGCATTTGTGGAATCACAAATGAGAGCCAAAACCCCTTCCTGACCCCAGGCAGCGAGTTTACCCAAGTCCATCTCCATTCCGTCTATCGGGGTATAGTCAACTTTGAAATCCCCAGTGTAAATCACGCGTCCGACCGGTGTCAGCAGAGAATATCCCACAGCATCCGGGACAGAGTGAGTCACTCTAAAACCCTCAACTTCAAACGCTCCGACCTGCACCGGCACCCCGGGTTCAATAATATTTAGATAGGACTCAGGATAACCGCTGTTATCCCTGAGCTTTTCCCGGGCTAAGCCAATCGTCAATTTAGTGCCGTAAACCGGTATGTTCAGCTTGGGCAGAATGAAGGGCAAGCCCCCAATATGATCCTCGTGGCCGTGCGTAAGGAAAAGGGCTTTGACTTTATCCTTGCGTTTAATTAAATAAGAGATATCCGGGATAACCAGGTCAATTCCCAGAAGCTCGTCATCCGGAAACTTAACCCCGCCGTCAACGACAACGATCGAGTCACCATACTCAAAAACAATCAGGTTTTTCCCGATTTCACCGGTCCCACCGAGGGGAATGACACTTAATTTCATGGCAATAAAAAACCTCCTGCGCTGGCAATACATTCAAATCTTGCCCCACAGAAGGTATTTTAATGCTTCTTAATTTAGGCGCGTTGCACGTAACTGCCGCTGCGGGTATCAATGATGAGATCGTCCCCCTCATTCACGAAGAAAGGAACTTGCACGATCGCTCCGGTTTCCAAAGTTGCAGGTTTGGAACCGCCTGAAGCGGTATCCCCTTTAATTCCCGGGTCAGTCGCCACCACTTTTAAGACCACAGTATTGGGCACATCAACGCCAATAACATTGGCACCAAAGAACAATGTCCCTAAGTTCATGTTTTCTTTTAGATACTTAATGCCATCTCCGATTTGCTCAGCAGTCAGAGACATTTGCTCATAGCTTTCCGTATCCATAACAATGTAATGGTCACCGTCTTTATAAAGATACTGCATTTCCCTCCGCTCCACATGGGCTTTCGGTACTTTCTCACCGGCATTGAATTTGCGCTCGGTTACGCCTCCGGTCTTGACATTTTTAAGCTTAGTGCGGACAAATGCGGCACCTTTGCCAGGTTTAACGTGCTGGAACTCTACAATCGTGAACACATCTCCGTCAAGTTCGATGGTGACTCCGGTTTTGAATTCATTTGAAGAAATCATAAATTCCCTTTCCCCCTCTATAAAAGTTGTTAAATTAGCTTGTCCAGGTTAAAGCTTCAACTATCCGCTCTTAAGCCTAACTCCTACTCAATAATTATCAAATCTTTAGGCGAGTGCGTCAAGACCTCACACCCGTTCTCAGTCACGAGCACCATATCCTCGATTCTGACCCCGCCAAAGTCCGGAAGATAAATTCCAGGCTCAACTGTAACTACCATTCCAGGTTCAAGTACCCTTTCTTCACGCGCGCTTAAATTCGGGCCCTCATGAATGGCCAGGCCTACAGAATGGCCGAGGCCGTGCCCGAAATACTCGCCATATCCGGCATCTTCGATGATTTTACGGGCAACCCCGTCAATTTCTTTGCCGGTACGCCCCGGCCTTACAGCTTCAATTCCTGCTTTGTTGGCAGCAAGCACTAGGTCATAGATGGCGCGCTGTTTCTCATCCGGCTCTCCCAGACACAGAGTGCGGGTAATATCTGAACAATACCCCTGATAAATGGCCCCATAGTCCAAAGTCAGGAATTCTCCCCGCTGCACTCTCTTGGAACTTGCAACCCCATGCGGCATCGCCGACCGCCAGCCGGAAGCAGCGATAAAATCAAACGAAGGCCCGCTCGCTCCCGCCTGCCGCATCTTAAACTCCAAGTGCAGGGCTATCTCTTCTTCCGTTTGGCCAACAGCCACAAACTGCAGAATATCACCGAAAGCATCATCAGCGATCCGCACTGTCTGCCTGATCAGTTCAAGCTCGGAAGCGTCCTTAACAGAGCGCAAATCATTAATAAGGTCGGGACGCGACACAAGCTGGGTCTGAACCAAAGCTTGCTCAAGCTTGGTGTAATCTTCGAAGGTAAGGAAATCCCCTTCAAACCCAAGCCGCTCAATATCCTGGCCGACCTCAGGCAATTCCTTAAAGAGTTCGCTCCCGATTTTTACGACTTGGAACTCAGGAGCCTGGTCGGCGGCTTGCTTAAGATAGCGAAAATCAGTTAGAAGAATAGCCTTATCCTGAGTAATGAAGAGCATTCCCGCGCTGCCGGTAAACCCGCTGAGGTAGCGCCTATTCTCCGGACGCATAGACAAAAAAGCATCAATATTTTCCAGAGCCATTTGTGCCCGCAGTCTCGTCAAACGACTCACTTTGCTACCTCCTGGCTCTTAAGCCACCTAATGGCGTATTCCATGGCCAGCACATAACTATCGGCCCCCAAGCCGGAGATCTGCCCCCGGCAGACAGGGGCAATCAGGGAACGGGATCTGAACTCTTCACGGGCATGAATATTAGACAAGTGCACCTCGAGTGCAGGCACACTTACCCCGGCAATCGCATCCCGCAGGGCATAACTCGTGTGGGTCCAAGCTCCGGGATTAATAATCAGGAAATCCTCCTGGGTAAGCGTATGGATCCAATCGAGAAGAACTCCTTCATGGTTGGTCTGACGGCAATCTGCTTCAAAGCCCGCAGCCTGCGCCATCTCAGCCAAGCTGGCGTTAATTTGTTCTATGGTCAGCCGCCCATAATGTTCCGGTTCCCGGCGGCCCAGCAGATTTAGATTAGGGCCATTAAAAATACGGATTTTACGCACTTAACCACTTCCTTGTCACTCACCCCAAAATTTTAACACAATTCCTCTCCCTAGCATAGTCTTTTCCGGCATTAAGGATATTTAGTCACTGCGCTTATCTCGAGAAAACTTTGCTCTTTGAATTTTTCTACAGATTCCCGACTGCAGTCATGTTTACCGGAACTGCTGCCCGGGTGGAATGATCATGGTATACCCGCCATTCGTACCTTCGGTTCTCTCAGACCCCTGCTGCTTCTCAATTCTACCAAAACTGCCGGCTTTATCTGTCTCACCTGTTCGGCCTACTTTTTCGGCTCTTTCAGCCTTCTCGGCCCGCTCAGCTTTATCTACCCCCTCGCTCATTAGGCGCGGGGAATGAACAATATTTACATTGCTCAACATGATTTGAACCTCAGTGGGTCCGTTTGGTCCTGAGGGCTGGATTTGGCGGATTTCGG
>DAHVVW010000067.1 GCA_027357125.1 Clostridiales bacterium | reverse complement strand
AGAATTTAAGTCAATATTTAGAGGGTTTGGATACTCTTTCTTTTAACTTAAGTGAGGCCTTAAATCCGGACGCTCCTGCTTCTGTGAAAGAGGGAAACCTGATAAAAACCGGGTACTCTGCTGAGGTGGATGAACTTCGCACGCTATCCTCTGGGGCTAAAGAATGGATTGCCCGCCTTGAGAGTGTTGAAAGAGAGCGTACCGGTATTCGTTCCCTTAAGGTCGGATATAACAAGGTATTTGGCTATTACCTTGAAGTGACTCACGCCAATCGGGATTCGGTTCCAGCAGATTATATCAGAAAACAAACTTTGGCCAATGCCGAACGCTTTATAACACCGGATCTTAAAGATTATGAACAGAAAGTTTTAGGGGCTCAGGAAAAGCTCATTACTTTAGAATATGAAATTTTTCTTCAGATTAGGGAGGAAGTCCGCGCCCACACTCAAGAAATCCTGACTGCAGCCCGGACTTTAGCGGAGATAGATACTTATCTCAGCCTGGCTGAGGTTGCAGTGCGCAATAATTATGTCCGGCCTGAAATAGGAGAGGAGTACGAACTCAAAATAAGGGATGGACGCCATCCAGTGGTGGAACAAATGCTTGGAACGAGCGAATTTGTTCCTAATGATATTAACCTAAGTGTTCAGAAACACCTGGCACTTATCACCGGTCCTAATATGGCCGGTAAATCTACGTATATGCGGCAGGTAGCCTTAATTGTGCTCATGGCTCATATTGGCTCGTTCGTCCCCGCCCGCCAAGCGGCTGTTCCCCTCATAGACCGCATTTTTACCAGGGTTGGAGCTTCGGATGACCTAGCGTCAGGTCAGAGCACTTTTATGGTGGAGATGCAGGAAGTGGCGCATATTCTACGCAATGCGACCGCCCACAGCCTCGTAATCTTAGACGAGATCGGACGCGGCACTGCTACCTTTGACGGCTTGAGCATAGCCTGGGCTGCAACTGAGTATTTTGTTGAAAATTTGCCGGCCAAAGTGTTGTTTGCTACTCATTATCACGAATTAACGCAGCTTGAAGAAAATTTCCCGGGAATTTTCAATCTTCACGTTGCTGTGAAAGAACACGGAGAAGAAATAGTATTTCTGCATAAGATTTTACCCGGCCGCGCTGACCGTAGTTATGGAATTCAAGTCGCCCGCATCGCAGGGCTGCCTGAGTCTCTAGTAAAGAGGGCAAAAGTGCTCCTGTTCGAGTTTGAAAACAGCCAGCCGTATCTTGACAAAGAACCGGGAAAGGTCATCCAATTCAGTCTTTTCACGGAACCTGAACTGCATCCGCTTCTTCAAGAAATTGCGCATGTGGTATTAGAAGATATGACTCCCCGGCAGGCCTTAGAGTATTTATTTGATGTGCGGGAACGCCTGCATTCCTTACAGACATTTTAATACCAATTAAGAAAGTATATTTTCTGGTGGCACAAGTGCAACTAAGGCTTCCGCCTTCGCCTATGGCTCGGCGCAAGCCAAGTTTTCTTTGGGGGGAATGAAAGTTGGCAGGACGGGTTGGTATTGATGTCGGTGGTACTTTTACTGATGCGGTATTAATGCAGGGGAATCAGATCGAAGATAAAGCCAAAGTACCTACCGAGCACCTCGATTTGCTTCAGACGATTATCAACGCAATCGATGCTCTGCGAGTGTCAGGCAAGCATCCGGTTGAACAAATTACGGTAAGTACCACTTTAGTTACCAATGCCATCTTGCAAGGAAAACTGCCTGCGGTTGAACTTTTGCTCTTACCCGGTACGGGGATGAGACTGGAATCTTTCTCCTGGCCTGTCTCCTATCATACCCTGTACGGTTCAATTGATTACCGCGGTCGTGAGATTACTCCCCCGGATCAACTCGAATGGCAGCGCCTCCTGCAAAAACTACAAAAGCAAAAAAATCTGTCCCATTTGGCTATTGTCGGGAAGTTTTCCCACCGTAACAAGAGCCACGAAGAACAGCTGGCCCACTATCTGCAGCGCTTCATGCCCACGCTCAAAATAGCTTTAGGACATCAATGGGGGCAATCTAATTTTTACCGGCGCAGTCTGACTACTTATCTAAACTTAGCGAGCCATGATATTTTTGCTCAGTTTGCAGCAGACTTACAGCAGGCAGTAGCTGCCAGGGGGTGTCACGCTCCCATATTTGTCCTTAAAGCTGATGGAGGCATTCTGCCTTTAGCCAAACTACGCCCTGTAGAATCGATTTACTCCGGCCCCACGGCCAGCGTCCTCGGTGCCTTGGCCCAAAGCAGCACGTCTCAATCTTTTGTAGTGATCGATATCGGCGGAACCACTACAGACCTAGGGCTTGTCCTCTCAGGAGAGCCTTTAGTAAGCTCACATGGTGCTACAATAGGGACTTATTCCACGCTCGTACGTTCCCTGGCCGTCCGCTCCGTTCCAGTAGGAGGAGATTCAGTTATTCTTACAGACGGTTCGAATTTTGCCCTCGCCAATTACCGTTTAGGCCCGGCTTATTGTCTCGGAGGGCCTGCACCCACACCAACTGATGCTATGTGTTATCTGAAACTGGCTAATTACGGGGATTACAACAGAGCTGAAGAAGTTCTGGCCTCCCTCTTACAGCCTGATAAGCGGAGCACCTTTAACATACGCGAGTTGGCATCTTCAATTTTAGAAGCTTTTGTCGAGCGTATCGTACGGGAAATCCACAAATTACAACAAGAGTGGCAAAATGAACCTGCGTATAAGGTCTGGGGAGTGCTTCATCCCCATGAATCCCTTAATTTTCACTTATGGATCAGTGGCGGAGGGGCCCAGGGGATTGCATCTGTTCTCGGAGAGCGCCTTCATTCCCCTGTACGCGTGGGCAAATACCCTGAGGTATCTAACGCTATTGGAGCCGCAATGGCCAGGCCCACCTTTTCCTGCACCCTTCATCTTGATACTGTGCTCAAGCGCTACCGCGTGGAGGAAACAGGAGAACAAGGGCCGTGGCAGGGCTCGAAACGGCCGCATCAGGAAGTCGATGGATTTCTTACAGAAATTGTGCAGAGGGAGGCTGGGGAGAAGGGGATAGACATTGTCGATCTACATAAAGAGCCCTTTGACTTTTTCCCTATCGTCCAAGGGCTTCAAACAGTGGGACAGATTGTGCGCGGTGCATTTCATGTGCCACCCGGAGTTATAGGGAGGGTTAAAGAATGAAACCTACGGGAATTCTATTCTTTCCCGCGTTTGACTGGTCCTTGGGAGAGACGCATCCCGAACGGGAAGAGCGCCTGCTTTATACCCAGGAACAGTTGTTAGAAGAGGGGATTCTTGATCTCCCCAATATCCGGCAGTACTCTCCAGGCTTGGCACCGCTCGCTGAAGTCCTCAGGACACAGGGAATTTTCCCTTCTCCGCACGCTCATGAACTTGATGCACATCTTATTGCTGCGGGCAGTGCTCTCGTACTCGGGGAAGCCTGGGCCAAAGGGGAAATCAGGAACGGCTTTGCGCTTGTCAGGCCGCCCGGACACCATGCTGGGGCTACGGTGTTGGGTAATCGTGGCTTCTGTACTTTAAACAATGAGGGGATCTTAGTTAATTTTCTAAGAGCACATTATGGGGTTAAAAAAATTGCGATCATCGATACAGATGTACATCATGGCAACGGAACGCAGGATATTTTTTACCATGATCCTAATGTTCTCTTTATTTCTCTGCACCAAGATGGCAGAACACTTTATCCGGGCAGTGGTTTTCCACATGAAAAAGGCGGACCTAACGCCTGGGGTCAGACTTTGAATATCCCTCTCCCCCCTGGAACGGGAGACGAAGGCTTTCAGTACATCCTGGAAACGTGGATACTGCCGAAAATCCAGGAATTCAGCCCGGATCTGATCATTAATTCAGCAGGACAAGATAATCATTTCACTGACCCTCTGGCTTCCATGAACGTGACGGCCCAAGGGTATGCCAAGATCACGGACATGCTCAAACCTGATTTGGCAGTGCTTGAGGGTGGGTATTCCATCGAAGGAGCCCTTCCTTATGTAAATCTCGCAATCTTGTTAGCTTTAGCCGGAGAAGATTTCAGCAATGTAAGAGAGACCGAACAGCTCCGCCGTCCCCACATTCCCTTAAAAACCCTTAAATCATATGGCTTTGAGCTGACATATGAGTATAAGCACACCCAACCGCAATGGACAGTGCGCAATGAACTGCACCTACCGGCGGGTGAATGGGTTTTTATTCCACATTCAATCTATTATGATACAGATGGATTTCAGGAGATACGCCACGACCGGGTCCGCCGCTGCCAGAATTGCGGGGGTACAGTTTATATTGAAACCCAACGTTCCCTTGAAAAAAAGAAATACGCGCTTGTACGCATTCCTTTTCAAGCCTGCCCTGAGTGTGCCCAAGCAGGTTACGACCTTTGGGATTACCTTATCGGACGTTATCAAGCGGTTCTGCTTCAGGATCAGCTCACTAACCGCACTGAGTTTTGGCACATAGATCAAGGAGTGACAACATATTGACACACCCTATTCATGTACTTGATGAACACGCGGCCAATCAGATCGCTGCCGGAGAAGTGGTAGAACGGCCCTTGTCCGTAGTGAAAGAACTCATAGAAAATGCGCTCGATGCCGGGGCCAGCCGCATTGAAATCTCGGTTGAGGGCAACGGAGTGCCGTTAATTGCAGTGAGCGATAATGGCCACGGGATCCCGTCTGCAGAATTGCCGCTAGCCCTCTTGCGCCATGCTACCAGTAAACTTACACACATTGAGGACTTAAACACTTTAAGAACTCTTGGTTTTCGGGGAGAAGCCCTGCCCAGCATTGCTTCTGTCTCACTGATGGAAATTTCTACGCGCAGTCAAAATGAACTTTCTGGAGCCGTGCTTAAAGTTCAAGGAGGGCAACAGATGCACATCAGTGATGCCGGGCGCCCTGAAGGCACCACGGTTACAGTCAGAGATCTCTTTTTCAATACCCCTGCCCGGCGCAAGTTTCTGAAGTCAGTCAATACCGAATTCGGTTTAATTAGCGACATGGTATCACGACTGGCCTTAGCGCGGCCTGATGTAGCGTTTACTTTGACCCATCCGCAGAATGTGGTCCTCAAAACGCCCGGGCGCGGCAAGTTGTTAGAAGCGGTCGCAGCTGTTTTAGGCAATGATATCGCCCGCCGCTTGATCCCAGTTTCATTTGACAACGGGAATTGGAAACTCGCAGGATATGTAAGCCCGCCCGATCTTGTCAGATCTACCCGGCAAGGGGAAACATTCATTGTCAACGGGCGCGTGATCAGATCAAGCCTGCTCAGCCGGTCTGTGAACGAGGCTTATCACACTCTAATACCTGCTAAATTAAATGCGCTGGCAGTGCTTCAATTATCTTTGCCGCCGGCTGAATATGATGTTAATGTTCATCCTGCCAAGATGGAAATTCGTTTCGCCCGCGAACAAGAACTGGCGCAATTCATCAGTGATGGGATCAGGAAAATTCTGCGTGCCCATCACTCTCCAACCACCCTCGAGTTTGCTTCATCAGCAGCCAAGATTAGACCAGGAGAGAAACTCATAGTTAGAGGAACCTCCGATGTTCGACCTGACTTGATGTCTCGACCAACTTTACTAACGAATAAACATTTGAGAGCAGATATTAATAACTTAAAAGATTTATTAGAATTAACAGATTTAAGAGCAAACAAAGATTTAAGCGTAAATGAGAAAACGATTGATGTGGACTACTGCTTGAACAGCACAAACGCAGAAAAAGCGCGGGTAGAACCCGTGCCATCCGCTTTGGAGTTAATAAACGTATGGCCTTTAGCCCAGGTTTTCAACACCTATATCCTGGCTACCGACGGCTCCAACCTTGTAATTATTGACCAGCACGCAGCTCATGAAAGGATTAATTACGAACGCCTGCTTAAGCAGATGAAGAAAGAAAAACCTGGCTGCCAGGAACTTCTCATTCCAGTCCCACTAGAGTTTACAGTTCAGGAAGAGCAACTCTTACTAGAACACTTGTGGACCCTAAGAGAATTCGGCTTTATACTTGAACATTTTGGCTCTCGAACTTACTTGTTGCGCGGGATTCCGGACAATATCCAAACAGGAGAAGGAGAATATCTTATCCGTCAATTCCTCGAAATGGTGCTTAAAACTGCCCATACTCCTTCTTTTGACAGCCTGAGAGAAGAATGGGTCTATCTCATCGCTTGCCGAAATTCCATTAAAGCACAGGAGAATCTTTCTCTTTTAGAAATGGAACAGTTGCTGGCTCAGCTTAACCGCACGGAAAATCCCTTTACCTGTCCGCACGGGAGGCCTACGATTGTGCAAATTAGCAAGGCTGAATTGGAAAAACGCTTTTATCGAACGAATTAGACAAAAACTCTGCCGCATAGTTGCCCCAAAGCTGTGCCTTTAAGTCTGCTCACGGGGTTATCTGGCAATAATATGGCTAAGTTAAGGTGGCTTAGATGCTAGAACCGGTAATAATAACTATATCTTCACCAGACCCGGGGCTTTCAGCCCGGAAAGCTTGGTTCCTAAGTCAGCCCGGCTGCCGCTGGGAAACGGAAGATGCTGCCGAAGGCCAGGACCTACCTCGATTAAGCATCACCCGTAAAGGAGTATTTTTGAATTTTCGGGATGAACGCTTAAGCTTTCATCCCAGTATGGCCCTGCTCAGACTCATAAATATCTACCGCGGCCTTCCTGACCGTTATTTGGAGGCAACCGCTCTCCAAACCGGAGATGTTCTGCTCGATGCCACTCTGGGATTGGGCACTGATGCCCTTATGGGTGCCTGGGCTGTGGGTGAGCAGGGAAAAGTCTTGGCCGTAGAGAGTTCTCCTTATATAGCTGCCATTGTTAAAGACGGTTTACTTAAGCAGTTGCCAATTCCCCAGGTGGAGAACATAGAGAAAAGGCAGGCATGGGCTGATGTTCAACTGGCTGCAAGGAATATTGAAGTTTGCTGGAACGATAATCTAACTTTTATGCAAAATATGCCCCCTGCTACTGTTGATGTGGTTTACTTCGACCCCATGTTCCGCCACACCCGGGAAAAATCCGCCTCGATTAAACCTCTTCACCTCTGGGCTGATGCAAGCAGCCTGCGTCAGGAAGCTGTCGCCGAAGCTTGCCGCGTGGCGCGTAAACGAGTGGTGCTTAAGGAACGCAAAGGGAGTAAGGAGTTTGCACGCTTAGGGTTTGAAGTAATGCCGGGCGGCCGTTACAGTTCAGTTGATTATGGAGTAATTAAAATTTAGGCCGGAGGATCTTGCACATGATTCCATTTGTTGTAATTGTAGGGCCTACTGCCATTGGTAAGTCCAACTTGGCCCTCAAGTTAGCCAAACAACTTAAGGGGGAAATCATCTCAGGAGATTCCGTCCAAGTTTATAAGAAACTTGATATAGGTTCAGCCAAACCCTCCCTAAGAGAAAGAGAAGAAATAAGACATCATCTTATTGATTTTCTTGATCCTTCCGAACCGTTTACAGTCGCTCAATTTCAGCAAATCGCTTCCAGACTGATCTCTGGGATTAAGCAACAAGGAAAAGTGCCGATTTTAGTTGGGGGAACGGGGCTGTACGTAAGATCACTCCTTGACCCTTACAGCTTTCAGGAGAACGGTTCTGAGGAACTCAGAGAGAAATGGTTAAAGTACTTAGGGGAACACGGGAAAACTGGATTACACCAGGCTTTAGCTCAAGCGGACCCGGAAAGCGCTCAGCGTCTTCACCCCCATGATGTAGTACGTATCATCCGCGCGCTTGAAGTATTTGAACTAACAGGGGCGAAGATGTCAAGCCGGAGGCAGAACTTAGAAAAAGCCTATGCTCCACTGAACGCTTCTGTCGTGTATATCGGTTTAACCGCCCCAAGAGAAACCTTGTACGCCAGGATAAATCAAAGATGCGACAACATGCTTGTTACAGGCCTCATCGAGGAAACTTTGAACTTAGAGCAGGATGGCTATTCCCTTAAGTTAAAACCCTTGCAAAGTATTGGCTACCGCCATGCCGGATGGTATGTCAAAGGTCTGGTTAGCAAAGGAGAATTGACCCGTTTACTTAAACGGGATACAAGGCACTTCGCTAAACGCCAACTTACTTGGTTTCAGCGAGACCCCCGCATAACTTGGTATGACATAAGCAAGATGAATATGGAAGAACTTGTGACAACGATTATCACTACTTGCAGAGCTATCGAAACTCGTGTAGAATAGAAAAGTAGAAACAGATGGTGATGGAGGGAAATATATGAATAAATCGGCCATCAACTTGCAGGATACCTTTCTGAATCAAGTTCGCAAGGAAAATTTACCGGTGACGATTTACCTTGTTAACGGCTTTCAGTTGAAGGGAATCGTTAAAGGATTTGATAATTTTACGGTGGTTCTTGAATTTGAAGGTAAACAGCAAATGGTTTATAAACACGCTATTTCCACAGTAATGCCTATTCGCCCGATTAACCTAGCTGCGGCTGCTGCGAATGCCCAAGAAGAAGGAGTTAAATAAGTTTTATAGCACTGTTATTACATACCCGGT
>DAHVVW010000066.1 GCA_027357125.1 Clostridiales bacterium | reverse complement strand
TGATCTCATCAATTTTAAGCACGGTATAGATTTTGCCGAAACGATCCAGTATCTCTTTTACCTGGTCGGTGCTTACGGCATCAAGGCCACAGCCGAAAGATGTCAGCTCAATAAGTTCGATATCCTTCTGTTCAGCGACAAAGGTTGCCGCAGCGTACAAACGGGTATGGTAAACCCATTGATCAACGATCCGTAGGGGCCTCTCAACGGTGCCTAAATGACTTAAGGCGTCTTCGGACAAAACAGCATATCCATAGGACTGGATCATTTCCGGAATCCCATGGTTAATTTCCGGGTCAATATGATAAGGTCGCCCAGCCAGCACGATCCCCTTTACCCCATGTTTTCGGATATAGGCCAAAGCGTCCTCACCTTTTTGACGGACATCTTCTTTATACTTTTCTAGTTCAGCGTAGGCATTTCTTAGTGCTTCCACTATTTCACGTTTCTCGATTCTTTCAGGCGCCAGTTCACGAATCAATCTTTTAGCCATACGCTTTGGTATATCCAAAGGGAGAAAAGGATGATAGAAAGTCACGTTATTAATCCTGAGAATATCCATATTGGCACGAATGGTTTCCGGATATGACGTTACGACAGGACAGTTATATTTGTTATTCGCATTAATATCTTCAGGGATATTATAAGGAATGGAAGGGTAAAAAATCTTTCTGATCCCTTTATTCACGAGGTCTGCAATATGTCCATGAACGAGTTTGGCTGGGTAACAAGCTGACTCTGAAGGGATCGTATCCATCCCTAGTTCATATAAGCGTTTTGAAGAACGTCCCGACAAGACAACGCGGTACCCGAGCTTGGTAAAGAAAGTATACCAAAATGGATAATCTTCATAGATATTAAGCACTCGAGGAAGTCCGATTGTACCGCGTTTAGCCTCCTGATCAGTTAAAGGTTTATAACGAAACAACCTCTTATATTTATAGTCATAAAGGTTAGGTAAATTATTATTAGCTTTCTCTTTTCCTGCTCCTCGTTCACAGCGATTGCCTGAAATAAATTCGCTCCCATTTGAGAATTCCTTAACAGTGATTAAACAATTATTCCCGCATAAGCCACAACGCTTCATCGAAGTTTCAGTCCGAAAATCCTTTAACTCTTGTACAGGCAACAGTTCAGACACATATTCTTCTTGGTAGCGTTCTCTGGCAACCAACGCAGCCCCAAATGCGCCCATAATTCCGGCGATATCCGGACGCACGACCTCACGACCGATTATTTTTTCGAGTGCGCGCAACACAGCTTCATTATAGAAAGTACCGCCTTGAACTACGATTTTATGACCCAGGTCTTCAGTATTTCTTAATCTGATGACTTTGAACAAGGCATTCTTAATCACTGAGATGGAAATCCCAGCTGAAATATCACAAACATCAGCCCCTTCTTTCTGAGCCTGTTTTACTTTCGAATTCATAAAAACCGTACAGCGGGTGCCTAAGTCCACCGGATTTTGAGACTGGAGGCCAACTCCGGCAAATTCTTTAATAGGGATATTGAGTGAAGTGGCAAAGGTCTCGATGAATGAACCACATCCTGAGGAACAGGCTTCATTGAGCATAATGGAGTCAATAACACCGTCATGAATGACAAGACTTTTCATATCTTGACCACCGATATCTAAAACGAAATCCACTCCCGGCAAGAAGAAATCAGCCGCTTTATAATGGGCTACCGTTTCGATTTCTCCGATATCCAGTTTAAGAGCAGCTTTAATCAAATGTTCTCCATACCCGGTAACGGCTGAGTTTACAACTTTGGTATAGGGATTCATCTTATCATACAGACTCTGGAGAGCCTCAATCGTTGACTCCAGTGGGCTCCCCATGTTGTTGCCGTAATAAGAGTGGAGCAAGCCACCCTCTTCATCAATGAGCGCAATCTTAGTTGTGGTCGAACCCGCATCTATCCCTAAATAAGCATTCCCTTTGTAGCTTTCCAAATCTGTTCTTTTAACCTTATGCTTTTCATGTCTTGCCTTAAACTCGCGGTATTCCTCGTCATCCGCGAATAAAGGATCCATTTTGTCCCCGTCCTCGTTATTCATGTGATAAATTACCGGAGCGCGTTCATATAAACACTCGAATGAAACCGGCTGTTCTTCGCGGGAAGACAAGGCGGCCCCGATAGCTACAAAATACTGGGAATCTTCCGGGAACAGTACATTTTGGTTTCTAAGCATCAATGTTTCGATAAAACGTTGACGCAGTTCGGACATAAAATGCAAAGGCCCGCCTAAAAAGGCTACATTGCCGCTGATCGGCCTGCCTTGGGCCAAGCCGCTTATCGTTTGATTTACGACTGCTTGCAAAACAGATGCCGCAATATCTTCTTTCGCTGCCCCTTCGTTCAACAGGGGCTGAACATCTGTCTTCGCAAAAACCCCACAGCGCGAAGCTATTGGATAGATATTCGTGTGTTTTTTAGCAAGTTCATTTAAGCCTGTGGGGTCTGTTTGCAGCAAGGCGGCCATCTGGTCAATGAACGCTCCGGTCCCGCCGGCACACGTCCCGTTCATTCTTTGCTCAATGGCATCCCCTAAGTAGGTGATTTTAGCGTCTTCCCCTCCCAGTTCAATCGCTACATCCGTATTGGGGATGACGTTGTTAATGGCATAGGTGCAGGCGATCACTTCCTGGATAAACGGAACTTCCAGTTTTTGCGCAATATTAACACCACCAGAGCCGGTTATCATTAAGGTCATAAGATGCCCTTGCAGAATCGACTTGGCGTCTTCCAGCATGGAGAGAACCGTACTTTTAATATTTGAGAAGTGCCTTAAATATTTCTTGTATATCACATTGGCATTGTTGTCTAAGATGACCATTTTGACGGTGGTAGAGCCAACATCGAGGCCAACATTAAGCACGCTCATTTTCCTTCCTCCGAATGTAGTCGTATTAATTGAAATCAAAGTCTTCTCTCCGTGCTAAGGCCTAAAGATCAGTCCCTCAGTACCAAGCCCATGAAATAGAAAGGTGAGCGAAAAAAGCAGAAAGTCAGAGTTTATCGCCTGTATTGTACCACCAAGTCTTATTCACTTTCAATCTTAATCTATGTGGCAAAAAGGAAATATTTCCAAGAAAAATGGGCTTTAAGTAAGTTTTGTTGACTGACCTAAAGCCTTTCTAGCAAACACTATTTGACTGAGATATTTTTCGGTTTGTATACACCCTACTTTCGCTCTGCCAGTGGCATGAATGTTTAGTTTTGGGAAGCTTTAAGTTGGGTCACTAAACTGTCACTGATCTTGGCAGGGACTTCTTCATATTGTAGGAACTTCATCTCGAAATATCCCCTGCCTTGGGTCAAGGCTTTAAGGTCAACAGCATAACGCATCATTTCAGCTTGTGGAACCTGTGCGCGGATTACTTGGTATTTTTCGTCCGCCTCCATCCCCATAACCCGGCCCCGCTTGCCATTGAGATCCCCGATCACGTCTCCCATAAATACTTCCGGTACATGCACCACAACTTCTACAACCGGCTCGAGCAAGACCGGCTTGGCTTGCTCAGCACCCTTGCGAAAAGCTAAAATGGCAGCCAGCTTGAAGGCCATCTCGGAGGAATCCACATTATGATAAGAGCCGTCGCAAAGGGTAACCTTCACATCTGTCATCGGATACCCTGCTATAATACCTTCCTGCATAGCTTCGCGCACGCCCTTTTCAACTGCTGGGAAATATTGCTTGGGCACAGCACCACCGAAGACTTCTTCCGTGAATTCAAAGTCCTTGCTTATAAGCGGTTCGATGTTAAGCCAAACATGCCCATACTGTCCATGCCCGCCACTTTGCTTTTTGTGTTTACCCTCCACTTTAACCGGTTTACGGATAGTCTCTCGGTATGGAACCCGCGGCACCCGCACGTTAACCGCAACGCCAAACTTGCGTGTCAGTTTTTCTTGCAGGATTTCTAAATGCATTTCCCCCAACCCAGTAAGAATCAGTTCTTTAGTTTCCGTGTTCTTGCCAATTCTGATTGTTGGATCTTCTTCTGCCATTCGCGCCATCGCAGAGCCTAGTTTATCTTCGTCTCCCTTGCTCTTGGGCTCAATCGCCACCGCTAAATTGGGCTCAGGAAATTCAATTCTCGGGAGTACCACAGAGTTGTCTTTGCCGCAGAGCGTATCTCCGGTTGCGACTTCCTGCAGCTTAGCTACTACGGCAATATCGCCTGCAATAACTGCAGGAGTAGTTTCTTGTACTTTCCCCCGCAGATAAAAGGGTTGGCCCATTTTTTCCTCTGAGTTTTTTGTAGTGTTATATACTAAGCTGTCCGCTGAAAATTTCCCCCCGTACACACGGAAGAAGCTCATCTTTCCGACATACGGATCAGCCAAAGTCTTGAACACAAGCGCAGCTTTTTGTGCCAGTACTTCGGGTTGTGGTACGTTCTCTTGAATAAAATCAAGGAGATTGGCAGGCCCGATATTTTTAAGGGAAGAGCCGCAGAGAATGGGGACAATTAAGTTCTGAGCCAAGGCTGAACGCGTAACTTGCACAAGCTCTTCGTTGCTTAAACCCTCGCCCTCCAAATATTTCATGAGTATTTCATCATCAGCTTCGGCGGCGGCTTCTGCTAAGGCATCCCTCATCATCTCCACATCATCTGCTAAATCAGTAGGTACCTCTTTAGCCGTATAGCTCCCGCTACCGTTAACATCGTAGTAATAGGCTTTCTGGGCAATTATATCCACAACACCCTTAAAATCGCTCTCAGCTCCGATCGGAAGCTGGAGTGGAACAAAGCGGGCTTGAGGATAAGCTTCCTTGAGCTGGTCTAAGACCTTGTTAAAGTTTGAGTTTTCCCGGTCAAGTTTGTTAATAAATACCATACGGGGCAGTTTCTGTTCCTCCAATTGATCCCAGATCATCTCGGCCTGGACTTCAAGTCCGCTCACCCCGCAAAGAACCAAGACTCCGCATTCTGCAACGCGCAGAGCGCTCTTAACCTCACCGAAAAAATCAGAATAACCGGGAGTATCCAAAAGATTAACCTTAACTCCTTGCCATTCTACCGGCACCAGGCTCGTGCTAATAGACACTTTGTGCTTAATCTCCTCAGGCAGGTAATCCGATACCGTATTTCCCTCTGGAACTTTCCCCATACGGCTTAGTGCTCCGGACGTAAACAAGAGCGCTTCGGCCAGTGAAGTTTTTCCAGCCCCCCCGTGCCCTAACAAGCAGACATTGCGCAGGTTCCCCGTGTCATAGGTCTTCAAGACTATCTCCCCCTAACAAGTTATTAAGAAAAGGACAGGTGCCTTTTGCTTCCCGCATTTAACATAGGAGTATTGTTAAGTCTGAAGTTACGAATCCTGGAGTTAAGGTTAAGCGTAATTATCGTATTTAGTTATCATATTTAGTTACCGTATTTAGTTCAGCATGTCTTTTTTCTGTTCGAAAGTGCCAAAGACTATGGGTTCTTTGTCTTTGACCATTAATTTCCCCTTAGCCCATACAGTGTTTACCTGCAGCTCTTCATCCAAAAGAACCAGATCAGCATCGTATCCTTCCTTGATCATTCCTTTGCGGGATAAGCGCAGGACTGTGGCCACATTAGACGTTAGCACACGCAAGCCTGCTTCTAAGGGCAAACCGTAATTCACTACGGCCTCACGCACATCACGCCAGAGGACATCTACTGAACCTACCCCCATGCCCACCAGCACGCCAGCGTCATTGTATATCGGCATGCTGCCATTGCCGTCCGAAGATACAGTCACTTGATGGTTTAAGAGTTCGCGCTTATGCAGCATGCTAAGAACCGCCGGCACTTGTAATTCAAGCGGAAAATCATCACACCCTGCCGTCAGATCTATATGTCCTCCAGCCTTCAAGAATTCTACCCCTTGTTCCAGTAAGGCATAAGTTCTGTTGATATGGGTAGGGACAAATTGGGTGATTGGAATCTCGGTTTGGTTCAGGATCGTCCACACTGGCTCAAGCCCGCGTTTTCCCTCACCTAGGTGCAAGTGGACAATTCCGGCCTTGCCCCCTAACATACCTCCGACCCTGGCTTCAGCAGTCAAGTGTTCAAGCTCAGCGAGCTGCGGTTGTCCGGAGCGATGATCGGAAATTGCAATTTCTCCGGCCCCGATCACTTTGTCTATTAAGACCAAATCCTCGCGCAAAGTCGGTAATAACGTTCTGGTCGGAACTTGGTAAGCGCCGCTGTAAATAAAAGTGGTCAATCCTTCATCTGCCAGAGCCTGCGCCTTAACTAGGAGCTCTGACACGGAGCGGGAAATGGCATCAGTACCTAAAAGGCCAACAACGGTTGTAGTCCCCGCGCGCGTTACTTGGGAAAGCTGAATTTCCGGAGTACGCGAAGCGGGACCGGCTTCCCCACCGCCGCCACAGATGTGAACATGAGCGTCAATAAAACCAGGAACAAGTTTATACCCATGTCCTTCAATTACTTCCCCTTTGGCATAAGAAGGAAGCGTTAAACCCTTGCCTATGGCCGCAATCCTTGAGTCAACCAGGAGAACATCTGTCTCAGCACTAGGCTCGGGAGAAAATATAGATACGTTTTTTAAAAGCTGCCACATTAAGGCATCTCCCCTTCCGAGGTAGAATACCCCAATATTAACTATTTATTCCTCCTTCAACATCCTGGTTTTTGAATATTAGCAGCATTGCCCTTTATTTAAAAATTCTCCGTTTATTAATAAAATCCTTTTACAGAATGATAACCACTCAAAAAATTCCGTTTTAAAAAATTCAAACCAAGAGAATCTCCTTTTTGCCGAGCGCATAAAGTTATTAGAGTCTTTAGCAAGACATGGTTATTTCCGGCAGGAGGAATCACATGGCAAAACGCACTTTTGTCTATGGAGCTACTATTCTTTTGGCAGCCAACCTCTTTAACAGAATTCTTGGTTTCATCTACCAATACCTAATTATGTCTTACATTGGCGGGGAAGCTTACGGCCTTTTTAACATGGTCTTTCCTGTGTACATGACAGCTCTGGTTCTTACCACCGCCGGAATCCCCCTGGCGGTTGCCAAATTGGTATCAGAAGAAATCTCATTGGGGCATAGAACCCAGGCCAAGGCCATCTTCCGTTTGGCTCTTGGAATCTTAACTATTTCCGGAACGGTGGTGGCTTTCCTTCTTTATGTCCTAACCCCTGTTTTAGTTAATCGGATTTTCCCTGACCCCCGCGTCTTAAACATCTTCCGCATTTGCGTCCCTGCGATCTTTGTAGTTTCAGTCTCATCAGCTTTCCGTGGGTATTTTCAAGGGCTGCAAAATATGATCCCTACAGCTGTAAGCCAAATCTTTGAGCAAATTACCCGTGTTACTATAGGATTTACAGGCGCGCTTTCCTTTTCTGCCCGCGGAGTTGAATGGAGCGCTGCGGGCTTGGCCCTGGGCATGTTATCCGGGGAGATTATTGGACTTATGGTCATTATCTTTCAGTATCAAAAGAGTAAAAAAAACCTTCCCACTTCCGGGGAAAGTATCCCTCCACTGCAGCATACCCTGCACCGTCTCTGGCGCCTCTCTTCTCCCGTAACCCTGGGCAGACTGATGTCCTCCGGATTATCGGCGCTTGATGCCATGCTCATACCCTCGCGCTTACAAGTCGCGGGTTATAGCGCCCGCGAAGCAACCACTCTTTTCGGACAGCTGGGCGGATCTGCTTTTACCCTTCTTACCTTTCCAAGTGTTTTCACGTTTGCGCTGGCAACCTCACTCGTTCCGGCAATTTCGGAGGCAGCAGCGCGCAAGCAGTATCAAACCGTCCGTTCGCGCAGCAGTGAAGCAATCCGCTTAACAATTATTCTGGGGCTTCCCTGTTTAATCATCCTTTTTAACTTTGCCGACCCTTTGACTTCTTTTTTCAAAAGCCCGAATATCGGCCCCATCCTAAGAGTCTTAGCTCTGGGCGGAATTTTTGCCTACCTTCAGCAAACAACCACCGGAATTCTCCAGGGACTTGGAAAAGTACACCTTCCCGTACTTATTTCTATAGTCGGAGCAGGAGTCCGTGTTCCTTTGCTGTTTATCCTGACGGGCATCCCTCAGTGGGGCCTGCGCGGAAGCGCCTGGGCCTATATGCTCGGCTGGGTAACTATGGCTTCTCTGAATATGCTGTCTATTATCCGCTACTCAGGCATGGCCTTAGACCTTCAGCATTTTGTGCTCCAACCTCTCACGGCCGGCTTTGGCATGGCAATAAGCTTCCGCTTCCTCAGTCCTTTAGGTTGGGGATACTCAGCCTCCCTGCAAAAACTGACAGCCGGGCTTATTGTGTATACCGTTATCCTGGTATTAAATGGGGCAATTACCCGCTCTGATTTACGTCGAATTCCCTGGCTCGGGAAATACCTTCCGCTAAAATAAATATCATCTACTTCTCAAGCCAACGTCTGACGGAATCGCCAAAATGCCAGTAACTTAAGACGGAAGTTACAATTAAAAATAGCAGAACAACTATTTTATAGATTATGTAGAACTTAAGCACAGATAAAAAGGCAATAATTAATCCAAGAATGGCTGGCAACACCAACATCTTTATAATTTTACCTTTTTTGTTTTTGAAATCTTGCTTGGATCCTGCAAAAATGAGCAGGAACAAGCTAAAATAAAAAAGGAAAA
>DAHVVW010000065.1 GCA_027357125.1 Clostridiales bacterium | reverse complement strand
TTGCCTCAGCTCAGTCCAGCTTCGGTTTCCCGGATCTTGAAGCGTCTTCGTATTCACGGGATCGTTAAGAAGGTCTCCGGTACAAAAAAGTACTACCTGACTAAGCTGGGAAAGAGTGTTATCACGCTCGGTCTTAAAACCAGGGAACTCTTCATCATTCCCGGACTGACGGAAGCTGCCGCAAACTGATCCACCGACCACACGGCACGGGCTGTCAACGGTAGCCTTGCTTTAATGCTGTCTCTTCAAGGCTTTGGCGAGTTTCTTTCCATTTTTCGAAGATCTTTGGATTTAAGAGCCTGAAGCTTTCCTACGGGGACACTGCCTTTACGGCCGGGCTTCTGCACGACATCGGCAAGCTCATTATAACGGTCTATCTCCAGGAAATCGGCTCATATGTACTTAAAAAAGTAAATGACTCCAGTCTGTCGTATGTGGAACTGGAGGAAAAGGTAATCGGGTTCGGACATGCCACTGTCGGTGGATTTATCGCCAAACACTGGAACTTGCCACCCGATTTGGTCAGCGCTATTTCCCATCACCATACGCTCGCTCCCGAAGATCCTTATCCTGACCTCACCGCCATCGTACATATCTCCAATTCCCTCGCCAATACCCTGGGAGTAGGCGGCGGGGTCGACAGCTTTCTTAATCCTCTGGAAACAAAAGCCCTGGCTCGTTTTCAACTCACCGAAGCTAACCTGGAACGATTAATGGCAGAAATGGGCGATCTCCTCTCAGACCCGTCCTTGTTCGGGTAAAAAATCAAGTTCCCGCAGGATCCGGTTAAGCAAATCTTCTCTCAGAGCGTCAACCCTGCTAAAATCAACACTTTCTATATAGATGCTCTTAAGCAGAGACCTTTGGTCATACCAGGACCGCAAGGTCTCTTTTAAGTTTGCGCTCAGCGGGTGCGCCAGGTTTTGATCAGCTAAGTTTTCCGGATCCCCCTGCCAAATGGCCAGGTTGCGTTCCGGAAAGACAATCCCGATAATTTCATTGGGATTCAGGGGATGAAGCACAACTTCAATAACCTGCCCCAATAATTGCGCTTCCCGCAAAAACCAATTTAAAGCTTCCAGGGTTTCGTCGCCCTCAAGAAGGATCTGGTCAAACTCAGTCAGAAAATGGGGAGCGAGGTTAAGCCAACCGTCAGGGGTCACGCTGTGAAGGAAACACGGTGTCACAATGCTTTTCTGCAATTTATGCAGAGCGTTCTGCACCAGAGACCAGGGGCCTGATTCCCCTTTACTGAACCCCCATTGGGTGGGGTTATATAAGGGGAAAGCTTCGTGCATCATGCGGTCTGCACGTTGAGACACATAGTTTGCAAGCAGATAGGCCAAGCTTTCCACAATCTTGGTTTGCAATTGCACAAGGTTGTCTTCCAGCGCCAGGATTTCCTGGCGCTGGTTGCTCAGCTTGCGCTCATCGCAAAAGGCTCCCAGATCGAAAAATTTTTCCACCACTCCGGGTGCGCGCCACTGCAAAGGAGCGATCTCGGCGGTGTCAAGCATGGTATAGCCCTGACCTGTCAAAGTAAACCCTGCAATTGAGTCAGGATCGCGTGCCGAGCGGAAAAAATCCAGGCCGTAACCCCGGTCCAGAAGTTCAAGACCGATCACTTTGATTAAGGTTGATTTGCCCGTACCCGTCCCTCCTAACAGGACATAAGTGCGTTCCCAGTTAGGCATCATGACCGGAAGCAATGATATGTACCCCCTGGAAGTCAGACCCTCTGCAAAGTAGTGGCGCACGCCTACTTTTAAGCCCATGCTTTCGACCTCCTGCTTGCATAAACTTTCTCCAAAAACCTATCGAACATCTATTTTCGGGGTAGTTTATGCAAGCAAGGGGAAATAGGTCACACCCAGCCCATGCTTCATTCCCTCCAGCAGAGCCTTTTACCCAACCTGTATTCGGTAGGGAGAAACAGCTTCCTCGATCCGCCCCGAATCATCAGGTTTAGCCCCTGGCTCGCTTATGAGTTCACGCATCTCGACGCCGAGGGTTCGCGCCAGTTTTAGCCACTGATTGGGCGTTCCTTTCCGTATGCCCTCCTCCAGTTGCCAAAGCAATCGTGCATTCAGACCGCTTTTGACAGCGAGCTGCGCGAGTGTATATCCTCTCTGCAACCGCCATTTACGCAGATTTCTCCCCCACCCTTGCTTTGTCATCGTTTCCTCCTTTTTCCGCCATCAATATTAAGTAGACCTTGTCCGAAGAGAACATATGTTCTATGACAATAATAGAACATTCCTGACGCAGATTCAATACCTTTTACTTAAAATTTCCAACAGAATCATTCAGACCGGTTCTGGATTTGTTGGATTTAGACAAACTAATAGAACAGGCGTATACTTTTGTTGGTGGTGAATAAGATGCCTTTTGATTTATTTTTTAAACTTGCCCAAAATACGAGTATGATCGTGACGATTGCTTACCTCTTAAGCAAAACGAAGGTTTTCAAAAATGCCATGCTCCTGCGCAATAACCGGCTGGAAAAGCTCTTCCTGATTGCTATCTTTAGTGCGATCGGGATCATGGGGACGTATACAGGGATTTCCATCAAAGGAGCTTTAGCCAACTCACGGGTGATTGGAGTCGTGGTGGGGTCTTTACTGGGGGGACCGGTGATCGGGATCGGGGCTGCGCTGATTGCAGGCCTGCACCGCTATCTTATCGGAGGATTTACGGCGTTCTCATGCTCGATCGCAACCTTGGCCGAAGCCGGGGTCGCAGCCGTATATGTACGCAAAATAAATCCTAAAAGCCTCACTTGGAAAATGGGGTTGTTCATCGGGATTGTAGCCGAAGCTTTGCAGATGCTCATCATCTTGGCAACGGCGCGCCCGTTTGCGGCGGCTTGGGACTTGGTTGAGACGATTGGACTCCCAATGATCGTCATGAATTCTATTGGAATTGCTATTTTCGTGGTGATCGCCCGTAATTCGATTGAAGAAGAGGAGAAGGCGGGAGCACTTCAAGCACAGAAAGCGCTCACAATTGCCAAGGTTACTTTGCCTATCTTAAGAAAAGGATTACAAGAGGAAACTGCCAGGCAAGTGGCCCAGATCATTTTTGACAGAGTGAACGTGGAAGCCGTCGCGATTACCAATCGCGAGACCATCCTCGCCCATATAGGCAAAGGTTGCTCCCATCATGTAGCCGGCTCCCCGATCATGACCAAGGCTACCCAGGAAGCGATGGACCTGGGTGAGATGAAGCTGGCTCAGGTAAAAGAAGAAATCGGCTGCCGCGATCATGCCTGTCCCCTGTGTTCAGCCGTGATTGTTCCCCTGTTTAGCCGCGGTAACATTATCGGAACTTTGAAACTTTACCAGGGCCGGGATCACGGTATTGGAAGCGTGGAGATCGAGCTGGTCCAAGGACTGGCCGGCTTATTTTCGACTCAGTTGGAACTTGCGGCCTTGGAGGAACAGTCTCAGCGGGTGGCAAAAGCGGAACTTCAGGCTCTCCAGGCCCAGATCAACCCTCATTTTTTGTTTAATGCCTTAAACACGATCGTTTCCCTTGTGCGCACGGATGGAGAAAAGGCGCGAAAGCTTTTAATTCAGCTGGGGGAGTTTTTTCGCAAAAACATCCAGCGGGGAGACAAGTTTGTCAGCCTGCGTGAGGAATTGGAGCATATCCGGGCTTATCTCAGTATTGAACAGGCACGCTTTGGGGACAGTCTGAATGTGGTGGAGGAGATTGCTTCCGAGGCCGAAGATTGGCTGGTCCCGGCACTCACCCTCCAGCCCCTGGTGGAGAATTCCATTAAGCACGGAATCTATCCTAAGGTCAACGGGGGAACCGTAGAGATCCGCTGCTGGGTCGAAGAACACGAGTTGCGGGTTACGGTTACAGATAACGGGGTCGGGATTGACTCAGCGAAGCTGGAGGCGATTCAGCAAAAACGCTATATTTCACCGACCGGAGCGGGCGTGGGTTTAGGTAATATCAATGCCCGCCTGAAATATTTGTATGGATCGGAATTGGAGATTCAGAGTGAGCAGGGTCGCGGAACGCAAATATCGCTTAAGATACCGGCCCAGACTTAGGAAAAATCGGACGTGTGTCAATAAAAATCACTCAGATCGAAAAGGGGTGAAGGTCGGATGCGCGTGGTTATCGTGGATGATGAGTCCCCGGCGCGGGATGAATTAAAATACCTTTTGGAAAAAATGCCGAATGTTGAAATTGCAGGCCTGGCGCGCAACGGACAGGAAGCTTTGGCGATTATTCCTGAGCTGAGCCCGGACGTGGTATTTTTGGATATTCAGATGCCGGATTTATCCGGTCTCAGTGTGGCGCGGGAATTGTATCAGCGCCTGGGCCCGGAAGACTTTCCTTTCCTCGTGTTCGCTACCGCTTATGACCAGCATGCCTTAGAAGCGTTTGAAGTCAATGCGATTGACTATGTATTGAAGCCTTTCAGTGAAGAACGGTTGCAGCAGACCGTTCAGCGCTTGAAGCGCAGCCTGCAAGGAGGACCGTGTCCCCCGGAAACCGTTAAGAGTGGTAGGCTTGGCGGGGAGAAGCTCGATCGCATACTCTCGCTCCTGGAAAGACCGTCCGCTAGAACTAAGCTGCCCGTTGAAGAAAATGAGCGGATCATCCTTCTGAATGCGGAGGAGATCGTGTTTGCGGGCGTAGAAGGACGGCAGGTGCACGTAAAAACGAAGGATGCTTCATACGCTACAAGCTATTCTTTAAGCGAGTTGGAAGCGCGCCTTGGTCTGATGCAGACTCATAAGAGCTATGTAGTCAATAAAGAAATGGTGCGGGAAATCGTCCCTTGGTTTAATGGTACTTATAATCTGATCATGAACGATCGGGAAAAATCCCAAGTTCCGGTGAGCCGGACGTTTGTTAAATCAGTGAAACAGGCACTAGAGCTGTGAATAGACACTAGCGCTATCATGTTTGAAGGTTGGAGCTAAAAACGTGCAACTTAAGCACGTTTTTTTGCATGTTTTGCAGACTTTTCGACGGAGAGATTGGATTTGAAGTATGATTTTTATGAGCATGAACCTCAAGGGAAATGCTTGCGCAATAATTTCAATTTTTTCGAAAAGGAGGAAATACTCATGCGTGCACTCTATCTATTGATTGCGGCAGCCAGTATCTTGATTATTGGCTATCGCCTCTACGGAACGTTCATGGCATCTAAAGTCTTAGCGGTCGACCCGCGGCTTGTCACTCCGGCTAAACGTCTGGAAGACGGCCATGACTATGTCCCTACCAATCGCTGGGTAACGTTTGGGCATCATTTTGCAGCGATTGCCGCTGCCGGCCCACTGGTCGGCCCGGTGCTCGCAGCTCAGTTTGGCTATTTGCCGGGAACGATTTGGATCCTCATTGGCGGCGTCCTCGGTGGCGCAGTCCACGACATGGTCGTACTTTTCGCTTCCATTCGGCACAATGGCGAGTCTCTGGCGCAAATCGCCAAGAAAGAAGTCGGCCCTGTGACTGGGGTCGCAGCCTCGTTTGCGGTCTTGTTCATTTTACTCATCACCATGGCAGGTTTGTCGATTGTCATTGTCAATGCCCTGCACAATAATCCCTGGGGTTCGTTTACGGTAGCGATGACCATACCCATTGCGATTTTCATCGGGATTTATATGCGCCTTCTGCGTCCCGGGAAATTGCTTGAGGCCTCTGTCATCGGAGTTATTCTGATTTTCCTTGCGGTGGCTCTGGGACCGGCAGTCAAGCACTCGGCACTGGGACCTCTCTTTAACTACAGTGCCACGGTGATAAAAATTGCCTTGCCGACATATGCTTTTGTCGCAGCCGCCCTTCCGGTTTGGCTCTTACTCGCACCGCGTGACTACTTGAGTTCTTACCTGAAAATCGGAACCATCGGTGCCTTGGCTTTGGGAATCATCTTCGTCAATCCGGTCCTGCATATGCCTGCGGTGACGAAGTTTGTCTACGGCGGCGGGCCGATTATCGCCGGCAAGGTTTGGCCCTTTGTGTTCATTACGATTGCCTGTGGCGCGATCTCCGGCTTCCACAGCCTGATTGCGGCCGGAACGACGCCCAAGATGCTGGAAAGCGAAAGAGACATTAAAATTGTCGGCTTCGGAGCCATGCTGGTGGAATCCTTTGTCGCGATTATGGCGATGATTGCCGCATCGGTACTCCCGGTCGGGGACTATTTCGCCATCAATACCATGCCGGACGTCTTTGCCCACCTTGGCATGCAGGTTGACAAGCTGCCAATGCTTTCGCAAATGATTGGGGAAAACGTGGCCGGGCGTCCGGGAGGAGCGGTATCCCTCGCCGTTGGCATGTCCTATGTGTTCTCCAGTATTCCGGGGCTCAATCATCTGGTTGCTTACTGGTATCAATTTGCGATTATGTTTGAAGCGGTATTCATCTTGACTGCCGTGGACGCCGGGACCCGGGCAGCCCGCTATGTGGTCCAGGATATGATCGGAGTGGTGATTAAACCCTTTAAAAAGATCAACTGGTGGCCTGGGGCAGTTATCAGTGCGGCTTTGGTCTCCTTTGCCTGGGGCTATCTCCTCTACGGAGGAAATATTTCCACGGTCTGGCCGCTCTTCGGGGTGTCGAACCAGTTGCTCGCCTCGTTGGCCTTGGTGGTTGGAACGACTATCATTTTGAAGAGCACGGGAAGGATAAGTTACGCCTTGACCACGTTTATCCCGTTCGTCTTCCTCTTCGTGACCACGCTCACTGCGTCCTACTATAATGTAACGCTGGTTTATCTGCCCAAACACATGACATTGAATGTGGTGCTGTCGCTGACCATGGCTCTGCTCTCAGTCATCATTGTGGTGGATTCCGCGATCAAGTGGAGCCGTTTAATTGCAGATAAAAAAGCCTTAGCCCGGCAAAGAACCGAGCACAAGGCTTTGGTGCAGGAGTTAATCGCTAAGTAAGAATATACTAAGGAAATGTACAAAGAATATGGTGGGGTGCAGTGTAAGACCTGCACCCCCTTTTTTCATTACTGGTCAGTTGGAAGGGGATGAACGAGATGTGGAAAATCTCGCCGGAGGCAATGGCGTATCTGGCTAAACAGCAGGTTCAGGAACTTACGGTCGATCAGCCTGTGACCGTCAGCGGGTGCTGTATTCAGGTTTCCGAGCCGCCTAGGGTTAGAATGGGAGAACCGCTCCAGACCGGGTTGAGGCCAGGAGTTCAGGGCGGTGGAGGATCTTATGTCGTTCTGGAGGTCGAAGGGATAAAGCTCAACGTTCCTTCTCATTTGGCCGCCTTGGAATTGACGATTGATTTGACTTGGTTTTTTCGGCGAGAAAAGTTGGTCATTGAAGGTTGGAATCTCGTCTGACATTGACAACTCCCCACGGATGATCCGGCTCGACGATTACTGGAACCACGCCCAGTTCAACGAACGCGTCGATCATATTCAAAGCACTGGCTTTGGCCAGAAGCATCAGCTCATAAACTAAACCAGGGTTTTTGTAAGTTTCCCTGATCAGGGTGTCAGTACCTCTCAAGTGGGACGCCATGGTAAACGGAGCGGCGAAAATACAGCCCACAAAGACGTTGTCACCGATCGTACTCAGCACATGCCGAGCTGCCCCCAAGTATACCGGCAGGCGTCCGTCCCGCCATGGATCGACCACTTTGACCTTGTTCACATCGACGGGAGTCGCCACGATAGGGGTTTCCACCCAGGGAGCGTCATCTTCAGGAAAATGGAGCTTTGTACCCATGGCTTCGGCTACGGTTGAGGTGGTGGAAAACATCAGCGGCATATCATGTCCATACCTATGCCAAGCCTGCACATGGGCAGGCATCACTGTTGAATTTAGAAACCGGAACCCCACTTACCCGTGAGCAGCAATTTAAGAGTAACGGAGCAGACAAGATAGTTAAAGTAGATTTTGATAGTTTTGAGCTCCATATAGGATTCGCATAATAACAACCTGTTTTTCCATCTCATCAACTAGATAAAAAGCCATATAGTTATCTACTATCAACTTACGATATCCTCTGTTTTTTAAAGGCTCATCCAAAACAAAACTACCGGAATAGGGAAAATCCTTTAATCGCATTATGCTGCTTTCTATTCTTTCAAGCAGATTGTCCGCAGCAAGTTCAGCAAAAAGCTTTTCTGAGATATAACTGTAAACCTGATCTAAATCCTCATGTGCTTTTGGGGTAAACTTTAAGCTATAGCTGTTTTCTGGCATATTTAGACCTCAGCTTTTTGAAAACCTCTTCTCCATCCAACAGAGGAATACCTTGTGCAATCTGTGATTCAGCCTCAGCAAGCTTTTTATATACATCAACAAGAGCAAGCTGACGTTCATAGGTTTCTATACTCATTACTACTAAATCACCATATCCGTTTTTGGTAATAAAAATCGGTTCGCTCTGTTTATGACATATTTCAGAAATTTCATTTGTATTTCTCAAATCTGTAATTGGTCTTATTTGCGGCATAATAATTCTCACCTCATACTTATTACGACATTATTATAGCATAATTATATACAAACCGCAAAATTAAAGGTTTCTCAGTCCTATTGATAATTGGTATTTTTCAGAATAAGCCCGTACATATCACTGTCTCGACGAGATTGATGTTAATTGATTGAGATTCTCTCTGGTAACACCAACGTGCCCAGACTCTG
>DAHVVW010000064.1 GCA_027357125.1 Clostridiales bacterium | reverse complement strand
GTGCTTTCAAGAGCATCCAGCAGTCAGTCGGCTGCCCGTCCATTATCTCGCGCCCTGCATCTGCTATGGAAAGTTCATCAGATAAGTGAGGAAAACGGTGAGCAATAGCAGCGAGCGGCCAGACCCTTTTCGGTCCAACCGTCAACACCTGATCAAGCGAGACTTTAAGATAGCTGTCTCCTCCCAAGCCAAAAGTACTGATATCCGCGGCCTCTACTCGTGTACGCCAGCCTCCGACACTCGCCCCTTCCGCTTTAATGCGCGGCCGCCCCTGCTCCAGGATCGCAATATCTGTAGTCGTACCGCCCATGTCTAAAACCAAGGCTTTATCACTGCCGGTAAGGAAAGTGGCCCCGACGATACTGGCGGCCGGGCCGGAAAGAATGGTCTCAATCGGTTTCTCGCGGGTCATTTCTTCACTCATGAGCGACCCGTCCCCTTTAACAACCATCAAAAGAGCTTTGATTCCTTTTTCGCGTAACACATTTTTCACTGCTTCCAACAGTTCAGCAATAATAGGAAGCAAACGGGCATTAAGGCAGGCGGTTACTGTCCGTTCCTGAAAGCCTAATTCCGATGTCAATTGATGAGCGCATACTACCGGAAGCCCCAAAATATCCTGAACCGCTTTGCGGGCCGCGAGTTCATGTTCGGGGTTTCTGATGCTTAAATATCCTGATACAGCAACTGTATCTACCTTGTCCTTCATTCCTTCTAACGCCACGGCCAGAGCATGCAAATCCAGCTCTGCCTGTTCCTGCCCTTGAACATCGTGGCCGCCTGGAACCACAGCGGTAATGTGAGCCGGAACATTCCCGATTTCCTCATGGCCAATAAGTACAAGCCCTACTCGGCAACCCCTGCCTTCGACAATAGCATTGGTCGCCAGGGTGGTTGAGAGAGCAACTAAACGGATTTCATTAAAATGAGCCAATCCTAAATTGTTAATACATTCCCTAATACCGATTGACAAATCCTCGCGGGTCGTAAAAGCTTTGGATTTGCCTATAATTTCCCCGCTTACCGGATCAAGAAGCACCCCGTCAGTATAAGTTCCACCTGTGTCAATACCTAAGGTAAGCCCGTTCATTCATACCTCAACTCCCTCAGAGAGCACTCTAACCCTTCTTTTTTCTCTAACATTACCTAAATGTCTGGCCTTGAGCGCTTAAACATACGTAGCGTTCAAGTACTCAAGGCCTAAATCAAAAATAGTCTCACCTGAGAATCTACCCTAAATTCTACTCTACATTTCGACCTTTTTCCAGGTATAATTACAATTTAACACAGCCTACGGTCACGGATCTCACTTATCGTACAAACCCTTCCTATGAACATTAAGATAATTCATGCAGTATGGGTCTTTGCCCAAGAGTGTTGCGGAAGCCTGAGCATAACCCATCATCGTGGTATCGAGGGGATTAAGGATATAGCTGTCCATGCCCATCGTCATGGTCTGAACCATAAACAGTTGATTCAAAATCTTGCGGTTAGGCAGGCCGAAGGAAACATTACTCAGACCGCAGACTTTATGCACATTAGGGAACTCTTCCGTGATTAGCTTCACCGTATCCAAGACTTCTAACCCGGCCTTGTCACCGGTGCTCACAGGTTTAACAAGCGGATCGAAATAGATGTCATCTTCCGCGACACCGGCTTCGGTCAAGCGCTGATGCAGGTTGCGCCCGACTTGCATCCGATCCTCAGCCGTTTCAGGCATCCCCGAATCATCCATGCACAGAGCTACTACCTTAGTCTTATACTTTAAGACCAAAGGCAGTATCTCATTGTAACGCTCATTTTCCCCTGTGATAGAATTGATCAGCGGTTGTCCATAGCGGGCAAGTGTCAGCCCTGCCTCAATGGCTCTAGGGTTGGGGCTGTCAATGCAAAGGGGAGCCTGTACTGCCTCCTGCACCGTGTTGACCAACCACTCCATAGTTTCCACTTCGTCAAACACCATGGTCCCGCAGTTAACATCAACATAATTAGCGCCTGCTTCCACTTGTTCGCGGGCAATCCTCTGAATGTATTCTACATCCCTGTTTTCCACTGCTTCGTTTATTGCTTTTCTGCTTGTATTAATCAGTTCTCCGATAATTAACATTCCTACTCCTCCTTGACCTTTCTTAGATTGATATTTCAGTTGCAACCAGTTCCTATATAAATTGGATTAGACTTAACTGGCTTTCCCTACAAGCTTAATGCACAGATCTTTCGCTACCATGGCATCTGAGCCGTAGCCGTCAGCGCCGATTTCCTCAGCAAAACTCTGGGACACAGGAGCTCCACCGATAATTACCTTCACTTGATCTCTTAACCCTTCCTCTTTCAACAACTCAATTGTGGCTTTCATATTAAGCATGGTGGTAGTTAAGAGCGCAGACATTCCAACAATCTGTGGCTTATGCTCACGTATGGCTTTGATAAAACCTTCAGGCGCAATATCCGTGCCGAGATTGATTACTTTGAAACCGCCGCTCTCTAAGATCATAGCTACGAGGCTTTTGCCGATGTCATGAAGGTCACCCTTCACCGTCCCTAAAACTACTGTACCAACAGATGGCATCTCAGTTTCCGCTATCAAAGGTTTGACTAATTCCATGCCTCCAGCCATTGCCTTGGCTGACATCATGACTTCCGGCACAAACATGTCCTCAGCTTTAAACCTCACACCGACTACATTCATGCCTGCAATAAGCCCGTCATTGATGATTTGCAACGGCTCTACACCTTTGTTAATCATCTCCTGAGTTATTTCTTTAACTCTACCAAAATTTCCGGAGATTACTGATTCGGCTAACTCATTAAAGTTACTCATTACACACCCTCCCATTATGCTAATACAACCGCTCAACATGCCGGTTATGGAAAATCCTTGGCAAATCAGGTCTTTTGTATAACTCCGCCCCCGTGTTGGGCATGCTCTTGGGCTCTCTGAAGTATCTGTTTGAGTTCCGCGTCTACCTCAGCACTCAGCGGTTCAACCTGATGGCTTGCCAGCAACTCCTTGGCCTTTAGCCTGGCCTTCTCTTCGATCTTTTCACCCTTAACCGCCCACTTTTCGAAGGTTTGCCTGTCACTGAGTGGCGGATTCCAGAGTTCCCCGGCCCTTAGGTATTTCCTAGTGTGCTTGTGGGCCAGGAAATTCTCATGGGTTTCAATTACTTCCGCAATCACGTCCACTGCCAGTTTCTCTTCAGATACTTCTGTACCCTTAATTGTCCGTTGCACTACCGAGGATAATTCGTTATCCATAACCAGCATGGCAAAACACGAAGTTAACACATTATCGAGAGACCCTGCCGCCGCTAAGACGTCTGTTCCAATTAAGGCGGGCATCAGGGCGTTATAAAGATGCTCGTACCCGCTCTGAGCGTCGGCTAGTTTGGAGGTTCCGGAATATCCGGTGGCAGTGGAAGGAATCCCGTAATAGCGGGCAAGCTGAATCGAAGCTGCAGCCGCCATCCCCATCTCCGGCATTGCCCACAAGCCTACTCCGGAACGCATATCCATAAACGTTACCCGTGGGGACATAATCACCGGGCTGCCTGGTTTAAGGAGCTGGCTTGCCACCACTCCTGCCAGGATCTCAGCATTATGCTGTGCCACACACCCGATTAGGGTCATGGGTCCGGTTGAACCCATCATCGGACAGGGGATAACTCCAAGCGGCAATCCTGCCTCTACAATGTCCATCAAAGCTTCCGCTGGGTCAAAGCCGTATTCTAAGGGACTAAGGGGGGAAACTTCGATATAGGCCAACGGTCTATCCATAAGGACTTCTTTGCCGCCGACTACGGCCGCTAGAATCTCCACAATATATTTCATCTCGTGGGATGATTCAGCACAGATACGCAAAGGTTTAGTGGTATTGCGCAGCATAGCAACGGTCTCGGCTGAAACAATAACTTCCTGTGGGACATCGCGCGGAAAAATCGGAGAGACCACATCAATGAATTCCAGGGCGTCAGCCAGCCTGACATAATCTTCGAGATCTTTTAACTGGACGTCCCGCTTCTCTCCGGAGTCTAGGTCCATTACGGACGGGGTCCCTACACATGTTTGCGTATAAGCCTTGCTTTTACCAAACTCCAACACACGAGAGTCATCACGGCCATAAACTTTGAATTCTTTAGGGGCAGTACTTAAGGCCTTCTCTACTACCTCGGCCGGAAAGACAATGCGGTCCCCCTGCTCCAAACAGCCGCTGTTCAAGAGAAGACTTTTGAACCTTGGGGAAGTTGTGTGGATTCCGATTTGTTTAAGAATTGCCAAAGTTGCCTGGTGTACCTGCTCAACTTCTTGCTCAGATAGGAAATCAAATCTCAATTTGTCCCCCCCTTTCACTCTCCCATTTCGATGTGGCGGGCACGGGCAATAACCTTGTCAAATTCGGCCTCTACTTCTGGACTTAAGGGCAAGACCTGATGCGTAGCAATAAGTTCTTTGGCAATTCGTCTGGCTTTGTCCTCCACCTTTTCGCTGTTAATAGCCCATTTTTCAAAGGTTTGGCGATCCCCAAGCGGGGGAACCCACAATTCGCCGGCACGCAGATATTTGCGCGTGTGTTTATGCGCCAGGAAATTTCCGTGGCTTGCGATAACTTCAGCAACCACGTCAACAGCCAGTTTGTCCTCATCGACTTCGACCCCTTTAATCGTTCTCTGAACAACTGAGGAAATTTCGTTGTCCATCACCAACATAGCATAACAGGAGGTCAAAGCATTATCCAACGAACCAGCCGAACCGATAATATCGCTGCCGACCAGGGCTTCCATCATAGCATTATAGAGATGCTCATACCCGCTCTGAGCATCTGCTACTTTAGACGCTCCACAATATCCGCCCGGTGCCACCGGAATATTGTAATAGCTACCCAGTTGATTCATGGCAGCACCGGCCAAGCCCATTTCCGGCATGGCCCACAGGCCCACACCTGATCTCATATCCATGAATGTGGCCCTTGATGACATAGTCAGCGGAGCGCCGGGCTTTAGGAGCTGGGCGGCGATTACCCCCGCTAGGATCTCGGCGTTATGCTGGGCAACCGTGCCAATTAGAGTCATCGGTCCGGTCGATCCCATCATCGGGCAAGGCTCAACTCCCAGAGGCAGACCGGCTTCCACCACGTCAAGCAAAGCCTCAGCCGGATCAAAACCATACTCAAGCGGGCTCAACGGAGACACAGGAATCGTAGCTATCGGCTTCGCGTGTAAAGCCTCCTCCCCACCAGCTGCCAGATGCAGGAGTTCCAAGATATAAGGAAGTTCCCGGGCAGACTCCACACAAATGCTCAAAGGCTTTGAAGTGTTGCGCAGGAGTGTGGCAGTCTCGATCGTTAAGATAATTTCCTGCGGCACATCCCGGGGAAAGATCGGAGAAATGATGTTGACATAATCAAGCGCATCAGCCAGGCGGGTATATTCCTCAAGGTCTTCGACAGTTGCATCCCGCTTCTCTCCTGTTTCCAGATCCATCATGGAAGGTGTGCCGACACAGGTTTGACAGTACGCTCTTTTCTGACCGATCTCCAAGACATGGGAATCTTTCCGGCCATAGAGCTTAAAGCTGGCCGGCACAGTTTTCAGAGCCTTCGCGATCACATCTTCGGTAAAAACAATCCTGTCTCCTTGCTCTTGGCAGCCATGATCCATCAGCAAAACCTTAAACCGTGGAGAAGTAGTGTGAATACCCACTCTTTTTAATATTTCAACAGTGGCTTCATGAATCTGAAGCAATTCTGCTTGAGAAAACAATTCAAATTTCATTGCAGTCTCCTCCATCCTGTCTATGTCAGGCGCTGGCTACCAGCTTCTTACACACCTCAACTGCGGTAATTGCGTCTTCGGCATAGCCATCAGCTCCGATTTTTTCCGCCCAAGCTTGATTAATAGGAGCTCCGCCGATCATAATCTTGACTTGATCGCGCAAGCCCTCTTCGGTCAAGACCTCAATGATTTCTTTTTGACGACCGATCGTTGTGGTCAAAAGGGCAGAAATCCCGATAACATTAGGCTTCAGTTCCTTAATCTTGTCGATAAACTTACTTGCGGGAACGTCAACTCCAAGATCAATTACCTCAAAGCCGGAGGTTTTTAGCATCATGCCAACGATGTTTTTTCCAATTTCATGCAGGTCGCCTTGAACAGTACCCATGAGAACTTTCCCGTAAAATTCCCTGCTCGTTCCAAGCAAAAGCGGCTCCAAGAGCTTGACACCTGCATCCATCGCCTTCGCACCCAAGAGCAGATCTGGCAGAAAATACTGGCCTGAACCAAAGTATTGCCCCACAATTCTGATGCCTTTGGTCAAGGCTTCATTAATAATTACGAGCGGCTCAATTCCAGCATCAGCCGCTTTCTGGGTCAATTCCACCACTAGGCCGTCGTCACCTTCAATTACTGCTTCTGTTAAACCGGTTAGAATTTCTTCCCGACTCATAAATACACCCCCAAGAATTTATCATTTGCTGCCGTTGTTGGTAAGCGCTGACCCATAATGCTGCGCAAAAAAAGTAGAATTGAATTTTGACAGTTTCCACTCCGGTATCTTACATGCCGGACAACTTCCGGCTATCCATTTGTTGCGTATCCAACGGGCGGCGCGGCTGTTCTTAGAGTTGCGGGTCAAGATTACCTTGTTGCAATGGGTTGTAAGCTCTGCATAACCGCCCTTCTCTGTAATCGACTTAATCCCGTGCAGGACGCCGGTACGGGACGGCCAAAGCTTAATCTTCTGTAAGAGGAGGAAAAAATCCACTCGTTTGCGGTAAAACCTTCTGGCGCTGTCACTCTTACTCATACTTCAGCCTCCTTGAACTTGCTTGAGCCAGGAGTCGGCCGCAACCGGCTCCTGCACAAAACTATTTTTTCTTGACGCCGTATTCTGCTTCAGCTTCTTCTACAATCGCCCGAATCTTGGTTTTGGCATCATCTGAAAGTGGATCAGGCTTGTGGTTTTCCAGAATGGAAATTGCCTCTTCATAGGCTCTTTCTGTATAATCCTTGCCGCCAAGACCCAGCCAGGCCTCGCGCATTCTGCGGTCAATTAGCTTGGATTGGGACTGCTCCTTCTTAAAGTTGCGGTACGTATGATTATGGGTTATGAATTCACCACCGGCCCCTACCTCTTTGATGACATCCACAGCCAATGTCTCCTCGTTGACCGCGATTCCGGAGACAGCCTTCTTGATCATCTTCGCCGTTTCGTTATCCATCACGAGTTGAGCGAAGTCAAAGGTAATCCCTAGCTCCAGCATCCCTAAACCATAGATTAAATTGGCCCCGCCTAGGGCTGCTAATAATCCGGTTATGGTTTTTTCGTGGGCTGCCTGCGCATCGGGCACTTTGCTGTCTGCCTATCCACCGGCAACCCAGCTCGGTAGTAGATAATACTGGGCAAGTTTGGCCACACCGGCGTTGATCATCCCGAGTTCCGGAGAACCGACTGGAGCAGTAGTGTACTTTAAATCCATGATTGTGGTCGAACTGCCGTAAATAACCGGGGCACCTTTCTTGGTCAACTGGTTTAGGACAATGCCACTTAATACTTCAGCATTATGCGTAACCAGTGTGCCTGCAAGGGTTACCGGAGCTGAACCACCGGCCATTGCCATCGAGAGGACATTTACAGCGATTCCGGCTCTGGCGGCTTCAATAAGCACCTCCGTACAATCCCTGACTAACTGCAAAGGACTGGTGGGGCAGACAATGGTGCTGTAAATCGGGCGTTCTTTCAGCTTATCCTTGCCGCCGGCCGCCGCCGCAGCCATGTCCACAATCTTACGGAAGTTCTTGCCGCTGTTGGCTCCGCTGAAGCAGTGTTTAGAGGTATTATTGAAAAATGCCTCTGCTTCATGCAATGATCCGGCTAAGGCATGTTCATCCTGGGCCGCGACTGCTCTTTCATAAACATCAACTTCGCTTAGGTAGTCACAGACCAGGGCTGTGTTAGCCACATCCTGCTTGGTGGATTTACGGTATTCCCGGGTATACGGGTCAATAACCCTGATGCCCTCCCCAAAGTTGGTAAAGCCGACCCTGCTGCCGTCGAGCACAATGTCATTTTTGGGATTGCGGCCAGCCAGGAAAATAGAACTGGGTGCGGACCGGATTGCATCTTCTACCATATAAGACGGGATTTTTACAATGTGAGTATTGCGATCAACCTCAGCCCCGCCACCATAAAAGATTTCCAGAGCCTCGTCATCTTCAACTTTAACCCCTGTTTTGTACAGGACTTCCAAGGTAGCGCAGTGGATAGCATAGAGTTCATCTTCTGTGAAGAGATTGAGACCCATGCCTTCAATCCGACTGCTCCCTGCAGACAAATTCCTTTTCAAGCTGATCACCTCCGAAGTTTATTTATCCTATTACCTAATCTGAAGCTTGAAACTGCAAGTTTTGTGTGGAACATGTGACTTAATTATCCGGAGTAGAATCAAGATAAACTGAAAGGTTGTAATGTTTCCTGATGTTTTCAATGACATCACAACGCTTGGCCCAGGCTTCACCGGGCGTAGGGGCGGTTATAATCAGAGTCGCCACAAAAGCAGTGTGGTCTGTCCGAAAATTAGTTATAGCCTCATCTGCGCCAAAGAAATCACGGAAATGCGTGAGCGACCCTGCGTTGGCCATGATGTGTTCCCCCAGAGTCTCGATACCTTCATCCCCTACGCGAATGTGTTCATACACCACTGCCTGAGACGGAACAATCTCGGGTATTTGCGGCGCTGTTCCTTGGGCAAATACCTGGTACAGGTTTTCAATCATGTTAACTCCGCTCGATTTATAGACAGCAGTCGGGGTTTGGCTCGGC
>DAHVVW010000063.1 GCA_027357125.1 Clostridiales bacterium | reverse complement strand
CGGGAAGAGCCCCGCAAGGGAAGGTCGCCCAACTCCTGATCTTCGGCGCCAATGTTATCAGTGTGCAGGGTTCGTATGAAGAGGCTTTCCGCCTGTCGGCGGAAGCTATTGAGCGCTGGGGCTGGTATAACCGCAATGCGGCCATAAACCCCTATCTGGTGGAAGGGAAAAAGACGGTCGCGTTGGAGATCGCGGAACAGTTAAACTGGCAGGTTCCGGATTGGGTTGTGCTCTCGGTTGGGGATGGCTGTACCATTGCCGGGGTTTGGAAAGGGTTCAAAGACCTGTACCAAGTGGGCTGGATCGACCGCTTGCCTAAAATTGTAGGAGTACAGTCCACCGGATGTTCGCCCCTAACAGACGCATTCCTTGAAAATCGTCCTTGGCGTCCGGCGGTGGAGAACACTTTAGCTGACAGTATCGCGGTCGGCGTGCCGCGCAACCCGGAAAAAGCCCTGCGGGCCGTAAGAGAATCAGGAGGGACGATGGTCGCGGTATCTGATGAAGCTATCTTAGATGCGATGCGTGAACTGGGTCGGACGAGTGGTATTTTCGGGGAACCGGCCGGTGTGACTGGAACCGCCGGGCTTAAGGTTTTGGTCGAAAAAGGAGTTATTGGAGCCCACGAAAAAGTAGTTTCTATTGTCACCGGTAATGGACTAAAGGATGTACAAAACGCGATTAAAGCCGTGGGTGAGCCCATCAAAGTCGAACCATCACTGAATGAACTGTTGGTAAAGTTGGAAGGCAGAGTGTAGTGCGATGCACGAGGTTCGATGCACGAGGTTCGATAAGCAAGGTGTTTGTCACCATAAACAATGTATGAGTGTGCAGTACAATACTTGAAGCAAGAGGTATGAGGCGCGAAGGAAGATGTCCCACATTCGGACTTCGGACTTCGGACCTCGTGCCTCGTGCCTCGAAAAATATGGAGGATATTCTATGAAATCTTTGATTGATTTAACGATTAATGAAGAGCATCTTAAGAAGACAGTTCAGAGTGTTAAGGAAAAAGAAATCCTTATCCCAACCTTGGCTCAGATGAAGGACCCTAATAAGATACCTGCATCCGTCAAAGACAAGTTAAAGAAGACTGGGTTATGGGACGTCAACCCAATTAACTTATTCAGAATTTCTTGGAAAAATGAGCCTGTTAAAGACGGCGGCTTATACAACCCGTTACCAAACTATGTTGAAATCCCTCCTGAAATCTCAGGAGTTAAAGCCAGAATTATTGCCATGTCCGGAAAGTATTTCCCGACCGGAGCCCATAAGGTTGGAGCAAGTTTTGCCTGTTTGGTTCCTCGTTTAGTGAGCGGACAATTTGATCCTAAATACCATGAAGCAGTTTGGCCTTCTACCGGTAACTACTGTCGTGGTGGAGCTTATAATTCCGCTCTATTAGGCTGTAAATCGATTGCTATTTTGCCGGAGAATATGAGTAAAGAGCGTTTTGACTGGCTTAAAACAGTTGCTGGAGAGGTTATTGCGACCCCCGGCAGCGAGAGTAATGTCAAGGAAATTTATGATAAAACCTGGGAACTCCGAAGAACCCGAGATAACGTTGTGATCTTTAATCAATTTGGAGAATTAGGGAATCATTTGTGGCATTATGAAGTCACCGGAAATGCTATGCATGATATTATCAAAGCAGAAATCGGCTCGAAGGGGAAATTTGCAGGGGTATGCTTAACTTCGGGTTCTGCCGGTACGCTTGGCAGCGGAGACTACTTAAAAGATCAATATCCACAGGCCAAAATCGCCGTTGGCGAAGCCTTACAATGTCCTACCTTACTAAATAATGGTTTTGGTGAGCATAGAATTGAAGGAATCGGGGATAAACATATCCCTTGGGTTCATAATGTTAAAAATACGGATATGGTGATCGCCATTGATGACAATGATAGCTTGGGATTGTTCCGTCTTCTTAACGAGCCTGCTGGACAAACCTACCTGAGAGAACAAGGAGTTTCCGAAGAAGTCATTTCCAAGCTTTCCTGGGTTGGTATTTCCGGCGCAGCCAATATCCTTTCCTGCATTAAATTCGCTAAGTACTATGAGTTGACTGAGAATGACATTGTCATGACTGTCCTAACAGACTCGGCAGAGATGTATCAATCAAGGTTACGGGAGATGGAAGAGGAAAGAGGCAATAAATATCGCTCCCTTAATGCTGCCATTGATCATAATAAAAATGTATTGGCTGTGAGAACAGACAGTATGGAAGAGTTAACCTATCAAACTAAAAAGCGCATTCATAACCTCAAGTACTACACTTGGATTGAACAACAAGAGTATGATGTGGAAGATCTGAATGCACAATGGTATGATTATGACGAATACTGGGGTAAGCTGCATCAGATGGGACCAGAACTTGATAAACTCATTGAAGAGTTCAATGAAAGAACGGGTGTTGTGATACAATAAGTAGTGGGGTTTATTCATATTAGGATAATCAATCAGAATACGTTTTGATCTTAAAGAGGCAGCGGCTCCTGCGCAGGAACCACTGCCTCTTTCACTCAAAATGTCGGATATCCAGAAGAAGGCTGACGCGATAATGACCCAGTTTGGGGAAGCATTCACGCATAAGTACCTACTTTTCTTTAGCTGCTAACTCATTTAATGCTTGGGTTAAATCTCCATTTAATTTTCCAAGTGCTTGTTTATCCAGGGGGCTTGCCTTAGTTCCTGCTATCGTTGGATCAAGAAATTGTTCTACTTTTTTATAGAGATCCGGGTACTTCGTTTTTACGCTATCTTCAAAGGGCCCCCAGGCATCTTCTAACTGAGACCCGGTTACCTTAACTTTTGCTTCATTTCCAGTGTCGATAGCCGTTTTCAAATCGGCTGTGATGCTAAGCATCTTTGTCACACCCGATTTAATGTCCGCAGAGGTTGGATTAGATGTCTCTTGCGATCCCTTTTGTTCCGTCTGGCTTGGTGTCGTGGCTGTTGTGTTGGTTGCGCCACATCCGGCAAGACCTAAACTGATTACAATAGTTGAAGCAAGGATCATACGAGAAAATTTCATTAAAATTCTCCTCCCAAATATTTACTTAAATCTTATTGCTGTATTTCGTTCGATTCTTTGAGCAAGGGTTTTTTAGCTGTCATCCGTTTCCAAAGAATTACGAGTAGTGCGCTGATCACTAAAGCAATCTGGGGAAGTGTGCTTTGCCAAGATGGATAAAGAGCTAAAAAATCGATATTGGGGATATTCGAGGCAGTTGTTGACGGTATTGTACCGGCCAATTGCAGACTGTGAATCCCCATCCCGGTAAATTTAATAGATAAATAGAAGACGATAATACTGGAAACTATGAAAAATGGACGAATAGGCAGTTTCAATCCTAATCGAATCATTAAATAAGCCAGAGCTGCAAGTAAGCCAAACCCGACTACTAAACCAAGTACAAGTTCTTTCATGCTAATCTGATTCACCATCCCTATAAAGAACAAAACGGTTTCTGTTCCTTCCCTAAAGACGGCCAGAAAAGAAAGAACCCCCAAGGAAACCATCCGTCCGGTATCCAAAGCTGATTCACTTTGAGTGCGAATGTACTTTTGCCAATCAGCAATATTGGATTGACTATGCAGCCAATAACTCATGTATAACAACATAACAGCAGCAATTACACCGGTCCATCCATTGATCAGGGCATTGTTATTACCGAATGCGCCGGAAGAAAAGACAAACTTTACGATAATCGCGATAATAATGCTGAGCAGTAGACCCCCTAAAACCCCAAGCCAAATCCATCCGTTTCCCTCGGTTCGGCCAGACTTCTTAACAAAAGCCAGTAAAGCTGCAATAACCAAGAGAGCTTCAAGGCCTTCGCGTATTAGGATCATAGCGGCATCCCAAAACGTATACCCGGATTTACTCGCCAGTGGGCTCAAGTAATTAATCATCTGATCCAACAATTGAATCGCGCCTTGATAATTGGGTGGATTCGCAGAAAGCATTGCATTGACAGTGACCATGTCTCGTTCCGAATCGCTATAAACGGCTGCGGATTGAGCAACTACAACTCCTTCTACACTTAACCAGGATTCCCGTACTTTCGAAATCTCAAACAGCGCCGATTGCTGTTCATGGTCTTGAGCCGTGAGCTTCGTTTGTTGTAACAGGATGATGAAATCACTTAATGAAATATTTTGTTGTTTAAACTGTTGACCCTTCGGGAATTCACCGCGAATGAACTTTTCATTCACATTTTTTAGCCCTTGCAAGGCCTGGGCTATGTTTTCCTGTTTGTTTTGGATGAAGGCATAATCCACTTGACCCATATTAGCTTCAATCTCTTTATACGCGTCTCCAGATTTTTGTTTTACGCCATCTTCGATCTGTCCCCACATATCGCGAAATTTTTGATAGTTTTCTTTTGCTTCTGATAATTGCCCTTGGCTTGTCTCAGCCAATGCTTGATCAATGTAGAGTTCAGCCTTAGTGATGTTGTCTGATTCCTGAGTTGAGGCCAACACATTGATAGGACTAAACGTGATTACCAAAATCGTTAGAGTAAGTAATATGGTTTTAATTTCTCGCATCATGTTTTCACCCCCTCCATAGCCAGATGAATATGATAATTATTCTCATTAAGAATTATATTCTCTAAATCCGAGTAAGTCAATAGACGTTGTCGGTAATTAAGGGAATTTTGATTGTAGTGGCAGGGTGCGCATTTTTTGCTTATATGTTACCTATACACGCGCGCGAAACGCTGGCATCAAATTTGCATAAAACCTTAGGTACTAACTTTGATAATTCAACCTAGGAGGAGATACAATGTCGAAGCAAATTATCACCACAGGGCAAGCACCTGAGGAAATCGTTCCTTACGCACGCATAGAATGGGTTAAGAACAGGATGTTGAAAGAATACGGAGAGGGCACGTCAACCGCTCTTTTTCATAAAACGGAGATAGCTAAGGCCCGCGCTTTCCATCGAACCTTTCCGGATTACCGGCCTACTCCGCTGCATAGTCTCAAGTCTCTGGCCAAGACCTTAGGCGTGGGCGGAATCTATGTCAAAGATGAATCCCACCGTTTTGGGCTCAATGCCTTTAAGGCCTTAGGCGGCTCTTATGCCGTGGCTAGGTACTTGGCCCAGCACCTAAACCGTGACCTTAACGAGCTTCCTTTCCCTGTGCTTACTTCTCCGGAGATCAAAGCGCAGTTGGGTGAGATTACGTTTGCCACCACGACGGACGGCAACCATGGCCGTGGGCTGGCTTGGACTTCAAGGCAGCTTAAACAAAAAGCCGTAGTCTATATGCCCAAAGGCTCTTCCCTGTATCGCCTGGAAAAGATCAGGGCTGAAGGGGCTGAGGCCTGGATTACGGATCTTAACTATGATGATGCGGTGCGCATGACTGCAGCCAAAGCGGCAGAGAATGGTTGGGTCTTCGTTCAAGATACCTCCTGGGAGGGTTATGAGGAGATTCCCACCTGGATCATGCAGGGCTATGGCACGATGGCAGCGGAAGTAACTGAGCAAATGCCTGAGCTCGGCGCGGACAAACCAACGCATGTTTTTGTCCAGGCTGGCGTGGGAGCCTTCGCCGGGGCTGTCCAGGGCTATTTTGCGTCTTTGTTCCGGGGGAGCCGACCCCAAACCATTGTGGTGGAGGCTAATAAAGCAGCTTGCCTTTTCCGCTCAGCTGTAGCCGCTGACGGCAAACCGCGAGTTGTGGGCGGGGATATGGACACGATCATGGCAGGACTAGCCTGTGGGGAACCAAACCTCATTGGCTGGAGAATGCTGCGTGATTATAGCGATATGTTCATCTCGTGCCCGGATGAGATTGCTGCTAAGGGAATGCGGATTTTAGGCAATCCTTTGGGCCGAGATTCCAAGGTGATTTCCGGGGAATCCGGGGCAGTCACGACCGGACTTTTATGGGCTTTTGCTCATGATGAAAGATTGAGCGAAGCCCGCGCGGCTCTTGGGCTCCACGAGAATTCGCACATACTCTTGTTTAACACCGAGGGAGATACTGATCCTGTGAAATACCGTAAGATTGTGTGGGATGGGGAAATTTCTTCGGCTGCGCGGTAAAGAATCTGTAATAAACCAATTCTTAATAAATAGAAGTAGGAAAAGCTCTAAAATTAGCGAATTAAATCTTTGAGAGTATCAATATGATACAAAAGTCTTATTTTAGGGTGGGGATAAAATGTATCAGCTTCGCGACATTAAAAGCACGGTCCAACAAACGGCAGATGCCATTGCTGCCGCGCTTAAGCTTGAAGTCGAGATTGCGGATGCGGATTTAATTAGGGTAGCCGGCACGGGAAAATACCGGAAACTGTGTGACCGTCCTTTAGACGATGGGTTCGTCTACCGGCATGTTATGAAGACGGGGATTCCGGTTATCATCGACAATCCCGGGTTTCACGAATTGTGCCAGCCTTGCGTGAGCCGGGGGCAGTGCCTGGAGTTCTATGAAGTGGCCATGCCCATACGCGCCGCTGACCAGATTATCGGGACAATCGGCTTGTTAAGTTTCGATGAAGAGCAAACAACGCGTCTCAAGGACAATAAAGACTCCCTCCTGCGTTTTTTAGAAAAAATGGCGGAACTCTTAGTAGGCAAGGTGGTGGAGCACTACCAGAGCCGGGAACGAGAATTGCTGACAAGCCAATTGCTTACGGTCCTAAACCTCCTCCATGACGGAATTCTGCTGGTGAATAATGAAAAGAAAGTGACCCATTACAACACCTTGGCTGCCAAACTACTGGATATTGAAGAAGGTCAGGAACAGATGCTGGCTCAGTTATTAGATGAAAAACGCTTTTGGAAAGCAGTCATCCAGGGGGAGAGTTTTTCCGGCCAGATTAAGGGTAAAAGGGTAGCGACCCAGCTCTATTGCAATGCCGTACCCATCAATAAAAGCGGAACAATCGAAGGTGCGGTGATCACGCTTAAAGACCTTCAACAAATTAAGAAAATTGTTAAAGAAGCTACTGTCAATGAGATTGAAACAAACTTCTCTGAAATAATTGGCAACTCCGGTAAAATGAGCGAACTTAAGAGAATTGCGCTTCAGGTCGCTCCGACCAATGCAACCCTGCTAATCCAGGGTGAGAGCGGCACAGGGAAGGAACTTCTGGCCAGGGCTATACATCAAAGCAGTAAAAGGAAGGGCCATGCCTTTATTGCCTTAAACTGTGGCGCAATCCCTGAAAATTTACTGGAGAGTGAGTTGTTCGGCTATGAAGAAGGGGCTTTCACGGGTGCTCGCCGTGGCGGCAAACTGGGGAAATTTGAGCTGGCACACCAGGGTACGATTTTCTTAGATGAAATCGGGGACATGTCTCTGCATCTGCAGGTCAAGTTGCTCCGGGTCCTGCAGGAAAGGCGGGTGGAACGGATCGGCAGCACCCGGTCCATCCCGGTGGATGTACGGGTTATCGCGGCGACCCACCGGGATTTGGAGAAAATGGTTTTGGCAGGGGAGTTTAGGGAGGATTTATATTATCGGTTAAATGTAATTCCTTTAACGATTCCACCCCTGCGTGACCGGATGGAAGATATTCCAATTTTAATTCAGTTCTACTTGGAACACTATTCTCAGCTGACTGGAAAAGAGGTAAAAGGAATTTCTCCGGAAGCTGAAGAGGTTCTCATAAAATACTCCTGGCCGGGCAATGTAAGGGAGTTGGGGAATGTCATAGAATACTGTGTGACCATGGCTCCTGGTGAACTGATTACTCCGGAAATGCTGCCCAAACGGCTGAAAACAGAACACAAGCCAGATCCACAAGACTTGTCCATTAATCTAAGAGCCCTGGAACGGCAAGCGATCATGAAAGCCTTGAGCATGTCCATTGCTGACGGCCATAAGGAAGATGCGGCCAGGCTTCTGGGCATCAGCCGTGCGACGCTCTACCGCAAGATTAAAGAGTATGATATTTCTGAGAGCAAAACGTATGCGTAAGCAATTATTCGGATCGCACCACGCGACTAGGCCCTGAAAAAAGCTTGTGTACAAATGTTAGACTGTTGTATCAAAATGAGACAAAATCAGCCTCAACCCTGATTTCTCCGGGGTTAGGGACGATTCGGGTCGGGGTTCGAATAGGAGTGTATCAATTTGAGACGCAGCGACGCAACCGCTACCTAAGCAAGAGATGTGGCAGGGGGAAAATAAGTGCGAAACCGGCCAAAGAAATAGTTTGAAAGCGGCAACTGAACGAGCTGAGAGTAAAAAATCCTGGGCGAATTGATTTATTGGCATAGTTTTTGCAAAAAAACTAAAAGTGTGGCAACAAGTCACTACATTAGCACTTTGGGATTTTAGAATGGACGTGAAAGGGGAATTTGCATTGGACAAGGACTTTGCCAAGATCTTGGAACTGGCGCAAAAGTACGAACCGGAAATGAGTAAGTTCCTGCGCGACATGATCGCTATTCCCAGTGAAAGCTGTCAGGAAGAAAAAGTGGTCTTGCGCATCAAAGAGGAAATGGAGAAAGTGGGCTTCGATAAAGTAGAGATCGACCCCATGGGCAATATTCTCGGCTATGTTGGGCATGGCAAGCATGTGATTGCGCTGGATGCCCACATTGACACCGTGGGCGTGGGAGATAGGAACCTATGGAAATATGATCCTTATGCAGGCTATGAAGATGATGAAGTAATCATTGGCCGTGGTGCCAGCGACCAGGAGGGCGGCATGGCTTCCATGGTGTATGCCGGCAAGATCATCAAAGAATTGGGCCTGGAAGATGAGTACACGCTGGTCATTGTAGGCTCAGTTCAAGAGGAAGACTGCGACGGCCTCTGTTGGCAGTACATCATCAATGAAGACAAGT
>DAHVVW010000062.1 GCA_027357125.1 Clostridiales bacterium | reverse complement strand
GACTGGCTCCGGAAATTTTAGCGAAGTACTCGGAAACAATGATCCGCCTACCGATGCGTGCTGAAGCCAGATCCTTAAACTTGTCCAACGCTGTGGCGGTGGTAGTGTATGAGGCCTTGCGCCAGTGGAACTATCCCGGGTTGGTCTAAGAGCTACGTCTGAGTTTTCTAGTTAGTTATACGCATCAATGAACATGTTGCAAAGGGAGGTACTTTCTTGATTCCACAAGTTGATGTAGGAATGGTTGCCGGGTCGAGCACGAATGCATTGTCTTTTCCGCGTGACCTTCAGGTGCAGGGAGTGGAAATTCTCGGGGAGGGTCTCAGCTTTGAAACCCCTTTTGGGCCGTCGCCGGAGTTCGTGCATTTCACTTATGCCGGTAAAGAAGTACTCACTTGCCGCATGCACGGCTGGCGGCAGGGCGTGCCACGCGCCCAAGCTTCGCAACAGGTTTTTTGGGTGTTTCACGAGGCCGGGGTGAAGACGGTTCTCGCCGAGGGGGGCGTCGGCTCTGTCAACCATTTGCTTGAACCGCGTGATATCGTTATTCCTCACGATTATCTCGATTTTTCCTTGCGCAAAGGTGTTTCCCTGGACCTTCCGTACTTGCTGACGATGAGACAGCCGGTGTGTCCGGATTTAAGGCGGGTTTTGGCTGAAAGTGTATTGGAAAACAAGCCGCCGCGCTATCTTTTTACCCGCGGCGTGTATGTGTGCACGGACGGGCGGCATTTTGAAAGTCCGGCAGAAGTTCAGATGTTCAAACAGCTGGGCGGGGACGTGATCGGGCAGTCCCTGTGCCCGGAAGTCTACCTGGCCCGGGAAATCGGTGCCCACTATGCAAGTGTTCAGTTGGTGGTGAATTATGCGGAAGGTATAATTAAGGACTGGGAACATACAGAATTAGCAGATATTTTCTATAACCAGGCTGAGATGGCCGGCAAGATTCTAATTAGTGCTCTAGCCAAAGTTCCGGATGATTTTTCCTGCTCCTGCCGCGATCTGCGCAAGCCTACCATGCTGCGCGACCGGCTGAGTGAGCAGACGGAGGCTTAAATTTGCCATGAAGTATGTCTTAACTTTTATTATTGCATTGGTCATTGCAACGTCAGCTACTCCTATTTCCATGATCCTGGCCAAACGCTGGAAAGCCATTGACTACCCGGGTGGTAGAAGAGTGCATAAAAGGCCGATTCCACGTTTGGGGGGGCTGGCTATTTACTCCGCTTTTTGGCTGGCTGCACTGCTTACGCAGAGATGGGATCAGTCTGTCCAAGGCTTGTTCTACGGAAGTACGGTTATTCTAATCGTGGGAGTATGGGATGATATCCGGGGAATTAGGCCGTGGACCAAACTTTTATGGCAGATCGCGGCCGCCTCAATTCTTATTTTCTATGGATTTAACATGGATCAGGTCTCCCTGCCGGTGCTTGGGAATATCAGTTTTGGGGGGCTCGGGCTGTTACTCACAGTTTTTTGGATTGTGGGCCTGGTTAATACCGTAAATATTTCTGATGGTCTCGATGGTTTAGCTGCTGGGATTTGTTTCGGGGCGGCCTTGCTTCTTTTTTGGTCTGCCAACCGCATTGGAATGGGGGGGGCCGGAAATTTGACTTTGGCTTTAGCCGGAGCAACCCTCGGCTTCCTGTTTTATAATTTCCACCCGGCGCGGGTTTTCATGGGGGATTCCGGGAGCATGTTTCTGGGATATGTCATCGGCGGCATTTCGATTATGGGCTTGTTAAAGACAGCCACGATTCTTGGGTTGGTATTTCCGCTATTAGTGCTGGGCATGCCGCTTACGGATATGGCTTTTGCGATTATTAGGCGGAAATTAAACGGTCGTTCGATTGCCGTTGCTGACCGCGGGCATTTGCACCACCGGCTCTTGGATGCCGGTTTGTCCCAGCGGCAGGCTGTGCTCCTGCTCTATGCAATGAGTGCCTCCTTTGGTTTGGTTGCGGTGCTGGGGGCCATAGGGTCCTGGATATGGGCTATCGCTTTACTAATGGCGAACTTTATTTTGCTGATACGCATCCTTCTGCGGCGCACGGCTTTGTTTGCCGCCCTGAGCCGTAGGCACGGGAAATGAAAAAAATGTACTGAGGAGTCAGGAACGTAAGTCTCCGGTGGAGACTTACGCCGTTCGGCCAAACTCAAGAGAAATTCTTCCGGCCGAACGGAGCAGGAGTCAGCATATATTTTGGTACAAGTCAAGGGTTTAAAACCCTGAAGGAATGCAAAAAATCCCTACTGAATTCTGAGTACTGACTACTGAATACTTTATCACCCTCAAGCAGTCCCATGAATAAAATGGGGCGAAGGAGGTGACACTATGGCTTTGCGGGTATTTGGCTTTTATAACGGGCTTACGGAAAAGGCAAGGGGCTACCGCTATCTTCAGCAATATGGCAGCCTGCTGGATGATATAGCACTGTTTCAGATAGCAATTGAGGCTAATGGGGAGTTGACGGGAGCACCGAGCCGCAGGCTAATTGCCGAAGCCCATGCCCTCGGGATCAAAGTTTTTTTAGTAGTTAGCAATCTTACGCCTAGGGGAGATTTTTCAACTTCGTTGATCAGCCGTTTAGTAAGAGAGCCGATGTTTGCCGACAAGGTCTGGCGCAACATCTATAATCTCTTGGTTGATTACAAGTGTGATGGGGTTAATTTAGATCTGGAAAAAGGTGCTCCGGGAGATCGCGCCCTATTCAGTCGCTTTATTAATACTTGGACGGCCCGTTTCAAAGGAGCAAACTATTTAGTGAGCATCGATGTTCCAGCCAAAACGTCCGAACAAAGGACAGATATCTGGAAGGGTGTTTTCGACTACCGTGCCCTGGGGCAAAGTGTTGACATGGTCATACTTATGACTTATGAGGAACATTGGCCAGGCAGTCAGCCCGGCTCAGTGGCGTCCTTGCCCTGGGTTACGCAAGTTCTGAATTATGCACTGGCCAATATTTCGGGACAGAAGCTCTATCTTGGCTTGCCTTTATACGGGTATGACTGGGAGCGGCCCGGTAAGGCCGAGGTAATAGGATACAAACGCGCGCGTGAGCTGGCCCGCCGCTTTGGGGCTCCGCTGCAATGGGATTCTGAGCAGCACAGTACTTATTTTAAGTACGAGACCAGAGGCCAAAGGCATACAGTATATTTTGAAGATCTGCGCAGCCTAAGGGAGAAGCTTGATTTGGCGCAGCGCAAAGGGATTGGCGGGGTCGCGCTCTGGGAAATGAATTTAAGCTATCCGGAGTTTTGGGAGCTGCTGCAAACCTATGTGTGAATATAGGCAGTTAGCATAGATAACTGATATGATAAACCCTAATTAAAATAAGGAGGTTCAGTATGCGCATTGTTTTTCACGGACATGCTTGTTTTGAGATCAAAACACAAGATGGGAATATATTAATAGATCCTTTTTTAAACGGAAATCCTCAGGCTGATGTGAAGCCTGAAGATTTTACGGATTTAGCTGCTATACTTATCACACATGGGCATGGGGATCACTTGGGAGATGCTTTGAAAATTTCCTTAAACACCGGGGCCATGATCATTTCCACATCCGAGCTTGCGGCTTATTGCCAAGGCCAGGGAGCAAAAACCCATGCAATGCACATCGGGGGGAAGTACCGTTTTCCGTTTGGAACGGTTAAGCTGACACCGGCTTGGCATGGTTCCGGTATTAAGACTGAAAAAGGCATGATCTATGGCGGCTTGGCCTGTGGATTTTTGCTCCAGCTTGAAGGGCGCTGGCTTTACCATGCAGGAGATACCGGCCTGTTCAGCGATATGGAACTGATAGGACGCAGGCATCCGCTCGAAGTGGCGCTGCTCCCAATCGGGGATAATTACGTGATGGGCCCAGATGATGCTGTGTATGCGGCCCAACTGGTGCGGGCCAAATATATCATACCCATGCACTATAATACTTTTCCTGTAATAGAGCAGGATGTAGGGGAATTTTTGACCATGCTTCAGCGCAAAGCCCCGGAAAGCCGGGGGATAGCTCTGGCACCGGGAGAGTACCTGGAAATTTAGACTTGTAGGACATCTTCCCGCCCTTTACGGGCGGGATATTTTTTCTTCAAAAAGGCAAAACTCTCTAATGAGGAGATGAATGCCAAATGACTCGTAAATTATGCACAGCCAATTGTTTGTACGCCGTGGACGGGCGTTGCCGTCTGGAGCACAGGCTGGGCGAACGGCAGCAGATTTGCCCCCATTACGAAGGAGCTCATTATCATATGGAGGGGATGATGTCGCATGAATAAGCCGAAACCGCGCTTGAAGAAAACGAATCCGCTCGATCCGTTAAAAATGGAGATTGCAGCTGAGTTGGGACTTTTAGAGCAAGTAAAAAGCAAAGGTTGGGATTCCCTGAGCGCCCAGGATGCCGGGCGGATTGGGGGTCTCATGACCCAGCGGCTTAAACAAAATTCCAACTAGGGTTTTGCATCTGTTATAGTACGATGCCATGTTATTTATGTTATAATATCATACAGAAAGTCAAACTTGGCTGCAGATAATACATAGGTAAGTGGGGAGCGTCTTTTTTGAGTAAGACGAAGCATCAACAAATTTTAACTTTTATCGAAAACCTGAATATTAGCAGCAAAGTGTCCGTGCGTTTTATTGCTAAAGAGCTGGATGTGAGCGAGGGGACTGCCTACCGCGCGATTAAAGAAGCAGAAGCCAAAGGGCTGGTGCGTTCCATCCCTAAAGTGGGAACGATTCGCATTGAAGGGGTCAAGGAGCGGCAAATTGAGGATCTAACTTTACGCGAAGTTGCGCAAATAGTAGAAGGAGTAGTAATCTGCGGGGGGGAGTTTTTAGACAAATCCCCAAGCAAATTTATCATTGCAGCCATGGAACTTGAAGCCATGGTGCGTTATGTGGAAAAAGGTGCGCTTTGTATTGTCGGGAACAGGCGCGATGCCCAGTTGTTAGCACTCCAATATGGAGCGCCTCTTTTGATCACGGGAGGGTTAGATCCGGATAAAGAGGTTGTGAAGCTGGCCCAAGCCAAGGGGTTGCCGATCATTCAGTCCTCTTATGATACGTTTGTGGTCACGACCATGATTAACCGGGCTCTTTATGACCGCCTGATCGAGAAAGAGCTTATTTTAGTTGAGGATATCATGGTTAAAGATGTAAGTTTCTTACACACAGACGCGGCTGTTGAAGATTGGCGCGAGCTTTCGCAGCGCACAGGACACAGTCGTTTTCCGGTAGTTAATGAAGAAATGAACGTAGTGGGTGTGGTGACTGCCGTTGATGTCGCCGGAGCGGAGCTCAAAACATCCATAGTCGAGGTTATGAACCCTAATCCGTTTGTGGTGGGGCGTGATGACCCGGTAACTCACATCTCCCGCATCATGGTCTGGGAAGGCTGGGATATTGCGGCGGTAGTTGACGGGGACAAGCTGAGCGGAATTATCAGTTTGCAGGATGTTATCGAAGCCTACCAACAGGTGCAGAAACAGCCTCAATTCGGAGAGACGGTAGATAATCTGATCTTGAGCGGGTTTCGCTATGTTGAAGACCCTGAGCATCTGACCATCGAAGGGGAAATTTCCCGGTTTATGGTCAATGAGTTTGGTTCAGCCGGGATCGGGGTGTTAGTTACGGTTATGAATATGGCTGGTTATATTGCCCTGCGCAAACAATACCGCCTTGACGCGATCACGGAGAACTTCACGGTTTACCAGATGCAGCCTATCTCCGTTGGTACTGTGATCAAGGCGACAGCCAAGCTGCTCTTAATAGCGAAAAAACACTGTAACCTTGAAATCGAAGTGACCTCTGGTGATGAGATTGTGGCCAAGGGTCTGATGACCGCGCGCATGGGGGAAAAGAAACTAGGGTGAGTATTCTGAATACCTGAATACTAACTAATATGATATATTATAGATAATCTAAGCTTAGGCCTTGACTTGATCAAGGCCTTGCGTATTGATTCGGCGAAGTCTATGGCTCTGCTTTGGTTTAGAGGAGTGTAGTTTATCATGTTTGTCCATTTGCATGTCCATACCGAGTACAGCCTTCTGGATGGGGCAGCCCGTATTGACAAGGTGGTTAAAAGAGCGGCAGCGCAGGGTATGACTGCCCTGGCGATTACCGACCATGGCTCAATGTACGGTGTGATTGACTTTTATAAAGCATGTAAGAAAGCCGGGATCAAGCCAATTATCGGGTGCGAGGTTTATGTTGCTCCCTTTAAGCGTACAGAGCGAACGCCGGGGCGTGATGATGCGAACTACCATCTGGTGCTTCTCGCGGAAAACGAGACCGGATACCGTAACCTAATAAGCCTTGTGTCAGCGGCTTACATTGATGGCTTCTATTACAAACCGCGGGTAGACAAGGAGATACTGCGCCAACATGCGGCCGGGCTCATTGCGCTAAGCGGCTGTCTGGCCGGGGAAGTTGCAGAAAATTTGGTGCAGGACCGTTTTGCAGATGCCTGTAAGGCGGCGCGGGAGTATGAGGATATTTTCGACAAGGGCTCCTTCTATTTGGAACTTCAAGATCACGGATTGGCTGACCAGAGGAAAGTTAATGCAGGGCTTTGGCGTGTACATGAGGAAACAGGAATCCCGCTTGTGGCTACGAACGATGTTCATTATGTCAAGAGGGAGGATGCATTTGTTCAGGACGTCCTTTTATGCATTCAGACCGGGAAAACCATGGCCGATGCTTCGCGCATGAGCTTCTCCAGCCAGGATATGTTTTTGAAGTCTGAACAGGAAATGCAGCTGATGTTCGGAGAGCATCCGGAGGTTTTAGAAAATTCTGGGCGTATTGCTGAGCGCTGTATGCTTGATTTTCAATTCGGGGAGAATTATTTACCGGTGTTTCAGGCTCCCGCAGGGCTTGGCTTGAACGAATACCTTGAACAGCAGTGTTTGGAGGCTTTTCCCGAATTATACCCACAGGCTGGGGCTAAGGAGCAAGAACGCCTGAAATATGAGCTGAATGTCATTGCCCAGACCGGTTTTTCGGGATATTTCCTTATCGTCGCAGATTTTTGCCGGTATGCGCGGGAACACGGGGTAGCTGTCGGGCCGGGTCGTGGCTCGGCGGCGGCGAGCATGGTAGCTTATCTGTTAGGAATAACGTCAGTGGAACCTCTTCGGCATGACCTTTTGTTCGAGCGCTTTCTTAATCCGGAAAGAATCAGTATGCCTGATATCGATATTGATTTTGACCCGGAAGGGCGCGAACGCGTCATCCATTACGTCACGGACAAGTATGGCGCTGACAAGGTCTGCCAAATCATTACGTTCGGAACGATGGGTGCCAAGGGTGCAATCCGGGATGTGGGCCGGGTTTTAGGCATCCCGCTCAGCCGCGTGGACAAAGTGGCCAAGGCTGTGCCCAACGACCTGGGGATGACTTTGGAAAAGGCGTTGTCCCTGTCTCCGGAGCTCGCGCGCATGGTTGAAGAAGATGAAGAAATTAAACGATTGTATGAGCTGGCCTTAGCTGTAGAAGGAATGCCCCGGCATGCGTCTACCCATGCTGCAGGTGTGGTTATTGCCAAAGAGCCGCTGACGAACTACCTGCCCCTGCAAAAGACATCTGATGGTTTTCTGATGACCCAGTTTCCGATGAAGACGGTCGAGGAAATCGGACTTTTGAAAATGGATTTTCTGGGACTTAGAAACCTTACGATCCTGCGGGAGAGTGTGCGCTTGATCGAAGAGACCAGGGGCTTAAAGGTAAATTTGGAGGCCCTTCCTTTGGATGATGCGGCAACTTATGCCTTGCTCTCCGCCGGCAACAGCAGCGGGGTCTTTCAGCTCGAAAGCGGCGGGATGCGGGCAATTCTCAAAGACTTGAAACCTTCCTGCTTTGAGGATATTATCGCGGTATTAGCACTTTATCGTCCCGGTCCCATGGAACAGATCCCGGAGTTTATCCGGCGTAAGCATGGAGGGAAAATCACCTACCTTCATCCTAAACTGGAGCCGATTCTGAAAACGACTTATGGCATCATTGTGTATCAGGAACAGGTGATGCAGATTGCCCGGGATTTAGCCGGGTATTCCCTGGGGCGCGCCGATTTGCTCAGACGGGCCATGGGCAAAAAGAAAAAGGAAATAATGGAGGAGGAAAGGCAGAATTTCATTTACGGGCTTGAGGATGCCGAAGGCAATGCGATCATACCAGGGGCCTTGAACATGGGGCTCACTCAAGCTGAGGCGTCAGAGATCTTTGACCTGATGGCTAAATTTGCGGAGTATGGGTTTAATAAGGGACATGCGACAGCTTATGCGGTTATTTCCTATCAGACTGCGTACCTCAAAGCCAATTATCCGGTTGAGTTTATGGCGGCCCTTTTGAGTACAGTTATGGACTCCTCTGATAAAGTTTCGTTTTATGTGCAGGAAGCGCGGCAAAACGGGATTGAGGTTCTGGCTCCGGATGTGCAGTACAGTGTGGCCAAATTCTGTCTGGAAAACGAAAAAATTCGCTTTGGTTTAGGGGCCATCCGCAATCTCGGGCTAAATGTCATCGAGAAAATCCTTGAAGCCCGCAAGTCAGGTTCTTTTAAGTCTTTTTCCGACTTGTGCCTGAGGGTGGATAACAAGGTTCTTAATAAAAGAGTCTTGGAAAGTTTAATTCGGGCTGGTGCGCTTTCTTCTTTCTGTTCGAGGCGTCAGGGTCTCATGGTTCTGGATGAAGAGTTAGATCTGGCAAACAGGCGGCAAAAAGACCGTAATTCAGGTCAGATATCTCTCTTTGACTTAGGCGCAGCAGATGATGCTGGGCTCATTGAGCTGCCAAAGGTGGAAGAGTTTACTCAGAGTGAGCTTCTCGCCATGGAAAAGGAATATTTAGGAAT
>DAHVVW010000061.1:2849-8855 GCA_027357125.1 Clostridiales bacterium | reverse complement strand
AAAACTGCAGATCTTTAAAATGAGTAGCCTGGTGCACTGCTGAAAACAACTGGCTGCAAATCTTGGCGTACGGGGTCATCGACCCACCCACATCCATAAGCACCACTATTTTTACCGTATTTTTGCGCGGTCGCGTCCACACCAATTCAAGGCGGCCTGCATTTTTGCAGGTGGCAGTGATTGTTTCTTCAAGATTCAGTTCATCTTTAGGCCCCTCCAGTCTTGTACTGAACTGGCGCAGGCGGCGCAAAGCAACCTCAAACTGGCGCACACCCAGAGTCTCATCTGCCCGGTAGGGTCGGTAATGGCGCTCCGCAGCTACTTTTACCGCCGAACGGGAGTGGGATTCTCCTCCGATCCTGATCCCACCGGGATGGAAGCCTGAATGCCCAAAAGGAGAAGTGCCGCCGGTCCCGATCCAGTTAGCCCCGCCGTGATGGGGTCCTTCTTGCGTGCGCAGACGCTCTTCCAAGGCGCTTTTTAAAGCTTCCCAATCAGGCAAGCCCAGCTTTTGTAAAAGCGCTGCGCGCTCCTCTTCTGAGAACTCGCGCGGGGGAAGCGGATTATCCAGCCATTCTGAAACCTGCTTAAGCAATTCCTCATCTTGCTCAATTCCCTGGAAGTAGCGGTAAAAAGCTAAGTCAAAGCGGTCAAAATTACTCTCGGATTTCACTAAGACAGTGCGGCCCAAATGATAAAATCCGGAAAAAGTGGATCCTGCAAGCCCCGCGTGCAGAGCTTCCATGAAAGTCATCCATTCTGTCAAGGACACTGGAATTCCTTCTTGGCGCAGAAGATAAAAAAATCCGGTAAACATCGCTTACCAGCCTCTACTCGTGCCCCTGGCCGCGCCACCCGCAGTACGGGTATACAACTGCCTTAAAGCAAGATCAAAATCTTGGTTCTTTTTAAGCAAAGCCCCTAAAAAAGGCAGTTCTTTCACAATTCTGTCCGGATCAATCCCGCCTATGACCAGAGCCTGCACCCAATCAAGCAGTTCGCTTGTACTCGGTTTTTTCTGGAGTCCGGAAAGGGAGCGCAGCCAATAGAAGGCTTTCAAAGCCTCAGTAAGTAGGAAATCCTCAAGTGTAGGAAAATGCACATGGACAATCCTTTCCATCATTTCCTGATCCGGAAAGGAAATATAATGGAAAACACAGCGCCTTAAGAAGGCGTCCGGCAATTCCTTTTCCGCATTACTCGTGATGATTACGATTGGACGCTGGGCAGCATTTATCGTCTCCCCTGTCTCCGGGATATGGAAATTCATCACATCGAGTTCCCACAGCAAATCATTGGGAAATTCCAGATCAGCTTTATCAATTTCATCGATCAGCAGCACGAGCCTTTCCGTGGAAACAAATGCTTCTCCCAGTTTACCCAGCCTAATATACTGTTTGATGCTTGAGACGTCTTTGTCCCCGAACTGGCTGTCATACAAGCGTTGAACCGTGTCATAGACATACAGCCCTTCCTGGGCTTTGGTTGTGGACTTAATATTCCATACTACTAGCTTTAGACCTAAAGAATTGGCAATGCTCTCCGCCAGTACGGTTTTTCCGGTTCCAGGCTCCCCCTTGATCAAAAGCGGGCGTTTAAGTGCAATTGCAATATTAACCGCGTTGCGCAGCTCTTCCGAAACGATGTAATTCTCTGTTTCATGAAAGAGCAAATTATCTGATTCCCAACCTTTGTTCATGTTCCCCCTCCGTCTCCTTCTATCTCTATTTATAGTAAAACATTCTACGCCAAAAGCCCAGCTCCTTCGTCCGATGAAAAGTTTTGCTATAAATTTAAGTTTCTCTCCTGGTCATTTTGTAATTCTTTATTGCGAATTAGCCCATACTAAATCCATCAATATTCTGGTAGTCTAAGACTCTACAAGGGAACAACGCGGAGGAACAATGAACATAAAAAATAGAACGTCAAACAAGCTAGTCGATGAAAAAAGCCCTTATTTGCTTCAACATGCCTTTAACCCGGTGGACTGGCATCCCTGGGGTGATGAGGCTTTCGCGAAAGCCCACCAAGAGAATAAACCAATATTCCTCAGTATCGGCTATTCCACTTGTCACTGGTGTCATGTGATGGAGAGAGAATCTTTTGAAGATGAAGAAGTTGCCACGTTGCTTAATCGTTACTTTGTGGCCATTAAAGTCGACCGCGAGGAGCGACCGGATATCAACCATATCTATATGGCATTCTGCCAGGGGCTTACAGGTTCGGGAGGATGGCCGTTAACGATTCTAATGACCCCGGAGAAACGGCCGTTTTTTGCGGGGACTTATTTCCCCAAGAACCGCCGCTACGGTCGCCAGGGACTGCTGGAAATTCTGGAACAAGTCGGGTCGCTCTGGGTGGAAGATGACCATAAACTTCGCGGGGCTGCGGAGGAAATTTTTGATGCCGTGCAAGCGCATACCCAAACCAAAACCGCACCGCTCATAGACAATGACCCCAGTAATGCACCTCTGCTTGGTCAAGACGCATCCCTTATAAAAGAGCAGGGAATAAAGCTAATAAACGAAGCCTTCAGCCGTCTGGCCCATACTTTCGATAACCGCTATGGTGGGTTCGGACCAGCTCCTAAATTCCCATCCCCACACGTACTCGGGTTTCTCTTACGCTACGCCTTAACTGAACCGGATAGTTCCGCCCTCACTATGGTGCGAAAAACCCTGGACGGGATAGCACGCGGAGGAATGTATGACCACATAGGGTTTGGATTTGCGCGTTACAGTACGGATGAGAAATGGCTGGTGCCCCACTTTGAAAAAATGCTGTATGACAATGCCCTTCTGGCATACGTATTCCTGGAAGGATATCAAATGACCCATAATGATGATTACCGCCGGGTAGCTGAAGAGATTTTCACTTATATCGAACGCGATATGACCGCGCCTGAGGGTGGATTCTATTCTGCCGAAGACGCAGATTCAGAAGGAGAGGAAGGGAAATTCTATGTATGGAGCCCTGAGGAAATAATTGAAATCCTAGGTTTAGAACAGGGCAAACTCTATTGTGCCGCCTATGATATTACACCCGCGGGCAACTTCGAAGGTAAAAGCATACCAAATACTATCAGCTCAGATCTTCAACTCCTGGCACAGGAGTATTCACTTAGCCTTGAAGAGCTTAAAGCATCACTGTCCCAAGCTCGCCAAACCTTATTCCGGGCGCGGGAAGGTCGTATACATCCACATAAAGACGACAAGATCCTCACATCCTGGAACGGCCTTATGATCGCGGCACTTGCCAAAGGAGCACAGATATTACAAACTGACCGCTACCTGCGTTTGGCCGAGCATGCCGCCGATTTCATCCTTAAGAACCTACGCCGTCCCGACGGGCGTTTGCTTGCGCGCTACCGGGACGGAGAAGCAGCCTATCCGGCTTACCTTGACGATTATGCTTATCTGATATGGAGTCTGCTCGAACTTTACAGCGCACAGGGTCAAAGCAGTTACCTTGAGACAGCACTTGAACTGCAGCAGGAACAGGACCGCCTTTTTAGCAATGAGCAAAACGGCGGCTATTACCTAACCGGTACAGATGCCGAAGAACTCCTCATTCGTCCCCACGAAACTTATGACGGGGCCACACCTTCCGGTAATTCGGTCAGTGCTCTTAACCTCCTGAGGCTGGCGCGTCTAACCGGAGATACGCAGTGGGATGAAAAAGCCGCTAAGGCACTCTCTGCTTTAATGATGGCAGCAGTTGAATACCCTACCGGCTATACAGCGTCTTTACAAGCCTTGCAATTTTCTCTCTACCCGGGCCAGGAGATTGTGCTGGCCTCTCGTTCGCAGGCAGAAGAGCTTCCAGCTTTTCGCAAGACATTTTTCTCTGATTTACGTCCGTACTCAACCCTACTTTATCAAGACGGGAGCCTCGAAGAAATTCCTTGGCTTAAGGATTATCCAATCCCGGATGCAGGAGTTACTGCGTATGTCTGTCAAAATTTTGCATGTCAACAACCTGTGCAAACGCCAGAGGAATTTCAAAGCCTTATGTCACATTAGTTGGCTCAAGCAATTTACCGGGAGGATTCACTGGTTGCCAAATATCACTCATTTTCCACTTTAACTATCATAAGCGATGGATGTTCAGCAAGGTTAAGATCAATGGGGGCTAACAGAGGGCTGTTTTCCTCATACAGAGCCCGCACAAACGGGCGGCTTGGGAAAGACTGGTTTTGCTTTACCACATTCCCTCTAAGCCCGTTGCTGAGACGAACTCCCGAACCTGTTGGATAAATAGCGACATTTTTTGTAAATGAGTCTACTATCTTAGGTTCAAAGTGAGTTCCGGAATTGGCCATCAGATACTCGAAAGCCTTATAAGGCTGGAAAGCAGGACGGTAAACTCTTCTGCTTGTTAAGGCCTCGAACACGTCAGCGACAGCGGTAATACGGCCGTATTCATGGATTTCTGTCCCTTTTAAGCCCCGCGGGTACCCGCTCCCATCCCATTTTTCCTGATGTTGAAAGGCAACATGAGTGGAAAGCAAACTAAAATCCCGATTTTTGCGCAAGATCTCATACCCATATATTGTGTGTTTTTTAATCTGATCAAATTCATCTGGCGTTAAAGGGGCAGTCTTGTTCAAAATTTCATCAGGAACCTTTATTTTCCCTACGTCATGCATAAGTACACCCATGCCAAGCTCAAGCAGTCTAGATTCAGAATATCCTGCGGCCAAAGCCAAAATCAAGGCTAAAACTGTAGTATTAATAGAATGCTGAAAAGTGTATTCGTCATATACTTGAATCTCAGTTAAATTCCCGACAATGTCCCTGCTGTTCAGTAAATCTTCAATCATTTCCTCAACGGCAGTGCGCACCTGGTCAATCGGAAGGGCATTATCCCGACCTGTGCCGATATACCCGGTAATTTGTTTAAGGGTCTTATGGGCTAACTCTCTTGTTGGTGTGCTGATAGCTGGCTGAATTTCCACATCAGCTAAACGCTCATCTTCAATGAATACAACTTCACAGCCATAATCCTGCAGGCGGGATATGTAAGAAGAAGTAAGTTTTACCCCCGCTTGCAGCAAGACCTGGCACATAGCATTCATCACAGGCCGTGCGAGCACAGCCCCCTCTTTTAAATAATTAACATTTACTAAACGCATAAACATCTCCCTAAAAACTTTAATTTTTTGTCTATAATGCGTTTACATTCAGTAGTTTGCTGAATACCCCTTCTGCCTTATAAAAAAATCAGCCAACGATACTCTCTCAGTCGGATTTACTTTTCGTAATAGCACTTTTGCCGCTAACCATATTTACTCGTACTAGCTAATTTTCGCACAAATACTCCTAAATCCCGGCTTGTTCTTTGTGATAATTTAATTTCTGCGTAAATTCGAAAATACCTGTCTCTGGTCGAAAATTTTCCCTTTAGTCCTAAGCCTTTAGTCCTAGTCCCATTAGCATCGTTCCGATTTTCCTGCTTCTGACAAACAGGCAAATCTTACTTGAATCCTTCCCTTATATAAAAATTAAAAACGCAGAACAACTATTCGTGTGTCCTGCGCCACTATTAAACGGTTTTTTTCATTAGCCCCATTCATGAAGGTTATTTTTGCCCATGGCGCTCCCACTCTACAACAGCGAGCAGGGCCGCGCCGCCAATAGCCCTTGCCTTTTCTGAGAGTGTGAAACAATAATCTCGTTCGCCCCGGGGGTCGATGTCACCGGTCTTAACTTTTTCCCTAACATACGTACCGGCGCGCAAAAGCCCGCGCAACATGCCCGCAATCCTTGCCCTGACTTCTGCTTCTCCACCTTGTTCTCCCCGAATTGTACCTAGAACTTCCCCTGCGCTCACGTGCTCGCCGATCTTTTTTAAGGGGCTGAACACTCCGGCTTGAGGGGAATAAACGACTCGTTCAGCTGCCACCCCGCCTATTTCTCCCGGGACTCCCGTGTTAGGCTCAGCCATACCTTCATAAATCAGGCGGGACAGATTATGACCGCGGTTGGTCTCTAGCACTAGATCTAC
>DAHVVW010000061.1:0-2839 GCA_027357125.1 Clostridiales bacterium | reverse complement strand
CCTAACCCTATTGTCAAAGGGGCCATGTCTCTATTCGTGCCTAAATTGCGTTTAGCCATGATGGCATCAATCACAACCACCGGCTTAATCTCAGGCAAAGTTTGCAAGTCGGGATCAATGAAAATCGGCACTTCCCCGAGATCCCACAAGCGTGAACACGCACCCGGTTCACTTGCCAGAAGAGCTTGTACCCCTTCTACTTCCCATTTCCCTTCGGCGATGGCCGTCCCAAAACAGACCGGCCAGCGCACCATCAGGGGTTGGCCTACTTCCGTCATAAGGACACGTAATCCCGCTTTGGCCAAAGTCCACCCTACTCCGGTAGCCAGTTCTCCTGCTCCCCGGACCAAGACTATGGGACCCCTAAGCACTCTGGTATTATTAATCTTAAGATAAGTCATATTAAACACCCTAACTTTATTTAACTAACTTGATTCTAAGCAAGAAAATCTTATTGTATACTCAATATTCTAAACGACCTATACGCTTTAACTTTGCCATTTAGAGTTTACACTCAAACAGATGCTAGAAGGGCCCACCTCCGCACCTCGTAATTTTCATGAATAAGTCGAACTGCTTGTCCCAATTTATTTCATCTGGACTGTCTCTGAAATTTCGAACGAGATTAAAGAACTTTTCAGGGGACACTATTCACACTTTCTTAAACTTATTATACTCCTCCGGAGTATCTAAATCAGTAAAGAAGTCAGAATTTACTTGATAGGTTTTTAATTTTCTCTCATAGTTTTTCAGAATAGTTTTTCCCCCTTGCTCACCACTTAATGAAGATAATTCGGGGATCAGTTTGCGGTGAAAAAACACAGGAGAACCCGGCACCGTTCCCGCGACTGGAACGAGTGCATCAGGTTCTGTGTGCGCAAAATTCTTAATAAGCCTAGCTAAAACTGGACTGTTAACTCCAACTTGATCCCCCGGTAAAAAGGCAATCCCCACAACATCATCACTCACACCCTCTAGTCCGGTTTTGATCGTTTGTGCCAGGGGTACCGGAGCCGGGAGCAAACGCCACTCTCCTTTATTCTTGGTAAAAAGCGCATGCTCTGAGGAAGAAAGGTAGGCCGCAGAGGGTTTACGGGCAATAACTACTAGTTCGCCATTGAGCCCGGACTCTGCCAGAGCATCCAAGGCCTCGTGCACAACATATCCCAGCACGGTCGCACCGTGCCAAGCTAAGGCTAATTTATCAGTGCCCATGCGCGTTGCCTGCCCCGCTGCCATTACCACCACTCGAATCAACCGAACTGCCTCCCTCGGCGAGTCGCCATATTCTTAAACCGTTTCTAATCTTGGACACGGATCAACTTCTTAAGCAACTTGGATTTACCATAGCATTTAGGAAGCTTATTTGCAACCATTGCATTATCCCTCCATCATTGAGCTAATTTCCTCAATGCCAGCCTTAGCTGCTTTCGCCGCCCTAAACATTTTCTCCCTTTGAAATGAAGAACTAAAACCCACGATCCAGATCGCTGCCACCAACCAGCCGCGGGCATCGAGGAGGGGGACACTGACCGCATGTACGCCGTGGATATATTCCTCAAAATCTGTGGCAAACCCTGCTTCACGCACACGTTCTAATTCTACCAGATACTCATCTTCATCTGTAATAGATTTATCTGTGAATTTAGGGAGGGTTCGCTCCTGCAAAATCCTGCGCTGCTGAGGTTTATCGAGGCTTGCCAAAAAAGATTTAGCTGCTGCCCCTGCAAAGAACGGAATACGGGCCCCGACCGGTGCCGACACTTTAAGCTCAACCGGGCTCTCTGCTTTCTCAATAATAGTAATCCCGTATTCGTCAAACCTTCCTAAAAACACGGTCTGTTCGAATTCCTCAGCCAGCTTCAGCATGAACGGACGGGCTAGGCTGCGCAAACTGATCCCGGCCAAAGACTGATTCCCAAGCTGAATTAAAGCCGGGCCCAGCCTGAACTTCTTACTGGTCCCATCCTGTCGCAAAGCTCCCAAATCTAGTAGAGCCTGAGTAACTCCGAATACCGTGCTCTTATTAACATTAAGCACGCGGGAGAGATCGCTTATCCCCAGGGAGCCGGGAGTTTTTGCCACTTCCTGTAAAACAGCGAAGGCTTTATACACAATGGGTGCGTTATAACCATTGCTGTTACCGTTGCTATGACCCTCTTTTACAATCCTCTCATTCATTGTACTTTCACCTGCTTTCGCTGCCTTTGATTCAGAATTTACTATGAGCTAATACTAATACCTCATTTAGAATCCTGTTCTTGCTTATCTTTTAAGGCTCGCCAAATCTTCTCATAAGACATCGGCAAAGAATTAATGCGGACGCCAAGCGCATCAAAGATGGCATTGGAGATTGAACCCATGGTCGGAGTGGTCGCCCCTTCCCCAACCTCCTTAACTCCCCAAGGTGCGTTTGGTTCATAACTGTCTACCAGCTCAGAATTAAACTTAGGCATATCTAAGGCGGTGGGAAGGCGGTATTCAGCCAGATTGGGGTTAAGAATCTTACCCTTATCGTCAAAAAGCACCTCTTCCCATACTGACTCGCCCATGCCCATATAGAAAGCACCGTGCACCTGCGCGTGGAGCAAGGCCGGATTTATCACCTTGCCGCAGTCATGCACATCCCAAGCTTCCAGAATTTTAACTTCTCCGGTCTCCTCGTCTATTTCTACTTCCGTTACCTGAGCTGCGAAGCTGTAAGCAGGAGAGGTACCGACAGCAGCCCCTTTGAATTTGCCCCCCAGCTTAGGCGGGGTATATGATCCTTTTCCTACGAGCGGCCCTTTCTTCACAAAAAACTCCTGGGCGACTTCCCTAAATTTTTTACTTATCTCCG
>DAHVVW010000060.1 GCA_027357125.1 Clostridiales bacterium | reverse complement strand
CTGGTGGTTTTAAATCGGTCTATGCTTGGATTAGCAGTGGGCGGCTTAAAGAGCGTCACTTTCTGAACGAATACGATTTGATAATTGCAAACACTGAGCAAACGAGAGATGGGACATTACTAGCATTTCCGGCAATTGTTTATTTCCCCCGGGGCTATCAAAAGAATAATGCAGTATTTTCCCATCACATTACAAAAATTATCTCTAAAAATCCAGAACTCAAATTCTATTTATACTTCCATTTGTTATACGCACAGAATGAAAGTCTGGGTTTTCATACTGGATCTGTAATATGGTCATTGGATGTTGAGAATTTTGCAAAAAATAAAGAAGTATATGTGCCTCCGATAGAAATACTTAAATCTTTTAATGATTTGGTTGAGCCTATTTTTGTCAACTTGGCTGAAAATCAAAAACAAACCGACTGTTTGTCTCAAATACGCGATTCTCTTTTGCCTAAGCTGCTATCCGGTGAAGTAAGAGTAGGTTAATAATGCCTCAACCATTAAACGAATCAATTATTGAGCAAGCCGCGCTGGATTGGCTGAAGGCTCTTGGGTGGTATATTAAGGACGGCCTTAAGATTGCCCCAGGAGAGCCGGAGGCTGAACGTTCTAGTTTCGGCCAGGTACTGCTGGAGGGCCGTCTGCGGGCGGCGCTTGTCCGCCTTAATCCCTTGTTGCCGCCAGAAGCTATTGAAGACGCTTACCGCAAATTTTCAAGGCCGGAGGGGCCCACCCTTGAAGCCCGCAATCATGCCACGCATAGAATGTTGGTCGATGGCGTACCCGTTGAGTATCGCCATAATGACGGCCGCATAGCCGGCGCCCAGGTAGCGGTAATAGATTTTAAATCTCCCACCTCAAACGATTGGCTGGCTGTAAACCAGTTTGCGGTTATAGAAAACAAGCACAACCGCCGCCCGGACATTGTCCTCTTTGTAAACGGAATCCCATTAGTTCTTTTGGAGCTTAAGAACGCAGCAGAAGAAAACGCTACTATTTGGACTGCGCTTACACAGTTTCAAACTTATAAAGCTGAAATTCCCTCTATATTCAACTATAACGCTCTATTGGTTGTTTCTGACGGCGTAGAGGCTCGTGTTGGAACCTTTACTGCCAACAGGGAATGGTTCAAGCCCTGGCGCACCATAACCGGCGACAAGCTGGCTCCATCCAAAATGCCGGAGTTGCAGGTTATGCTGGATGGGGTCTTTGAAAAGCAGCGCTTCTTGGATCTCCTGCGCGACTTTATAGTTTTTGAGGATTCCGGCCATGGTGCCGTTGTAAAGAAGATGGCTGGCTATCATCAGTTCCACGCTGTGCTCACGGCTGTGGGGGAAACCATTCGCGCAGCCCGCGAGGTTGGTGTAAGTGCTGCCGATATACAAGGACGATGGGAAGCCGGACTTAAACCCGGCGGACAGCCTGGCGATAAGCGCGTAGGCGTTGTCTGGCATACACAGGGTTCCGGCAAGAGCCTGAGCATGGCTTTCTATGCTGGCCGCATAATACGCGAGCCGGCCATGAGTAACCCCACCATAGTGGTCTTAACAGACCGCAACGATCTTGATGACCAATTGTTCGGTAACTTCTCGCTCTGCCGGGAATTGTTGCGCCAGCCCCCGGTTCAGGCCGCGGACCGGGCGGATCTGCGCCAGAAGCTTTCAGTAGCCGCCGGCGGGGTTGTCTTTACCACCATTCAGAAGTTCCTACCTGAAGAGAAAGGCGATCGGTATCCCACACTTTCAGACCGGCGCAATATTGTGGTTATTGCCGATGAGGCCCACCGCACCCAGTATGATTTTATAGACGGCTTCGCCCGCCATATGCGGGACGCCCTGCCTAACGCCTCGTTTATCGGTTTTACCGGCACGCCGATAGAGATGACCGATAAGAACACTCGCGCCGTGTTTGGCGAGTATATAAGTATTTACGACATACAGCAGGCCGTAGTGGATAAGGCCACGGTGCCTATTTACTACGAGAGTCGCCTGGCCAAGTTGCAGTTGGACGAGACCGAACGCCCCAAGATAGATCCTAATTTTGAGGAAGTAACAGAAGGGCAAGAGGATGATAGCAAGGAAAAGCTTAAGACCAAGTGGGCGCAGATCGAGGCGGTGGTGGGTGCGGAAAAGCGCCTTGGCCTTATAGCTAAAGATATTGTTGAGCACTTTGAGGCCCGGCTCGATGTCATGGACGGCAAGGGCATGATAGTTTGTATGAGCCGTCGTATATGCATGGACCTGCACGACGCTATAGTAAAGCTCCGGCCGCACTGGTTTAATGAGGATGATGAAAAAGGCCTTATTAAGGTTGTTATGACCGGCAATGCCTCCGAGGGACCTCGGGTTGCCGGTCATGCCCGCAACAAGTTGCGTCGGGAGTCGCTTGCTAAGCGCTTTCGCACGCCCACGGATCCTTTCCGCCTTGTTATAGTGCGCGATATGTGGCTGACTGGCTTTGATGCGCCGTCGCTGCACACCATGTATATAGATAAACCCATGCGCGGCCACGGCCTTATGCAAACCATCGCCCGGGTTAACCGCGTTTTTAAAGACAAGCCCGGCGGGCTGGTTGTGGATTACCTCGGACTTGCCCAAGAGCTTAAGCAAGCCCTGGCTACTTATACTGAAAGCGGCGGTACCGGAGAGACAGCCATAGATCAGAAGAAGGCCATCGCTGTCATGCTTGAGAAGCACGAGGTCTGTAGCGGGCTCTTCCATTTGTTTGATTGGAGTAAATGGAATACCGGTACGCCTGCGGAAAGGCTTTCTCTGTTGCCGGCGGGGCAGGAGCATATCCTTGCCCAGGTAGATGGACGGGATAGGCTTATTCAGACGGTGCAGGACCTTTCACGTGCCTTTGCGCTTGCTGTACCTAGTGATGAGGCTATGCGCATTCGAGATGATGTGGCTTTCTTCCAGGCGGTACGTGCCAGCCTGATTAAGCGCGCTCCGGACGAAGCTAAAACCGGTGAGGAACTGGATCAGGCGGTTAGGCAGATAGTTTCCCGCGCTGTTCTCTCGGAAGGTGTGGTAGACATCTTCTCGGCTGCCGGTCTGAAGAAGCCGGATATCTCTATCCTCTCAGACGACTTCCTGTCCGAGGTTAAGGGGATGCCTCAGCGAAATCTTGCCGTGGAACTGTTACGTAAACTTTTAAACGGCGAGATTTATAAAAAGCACAAAAAGAACGTGGTGCAAGCGCGCTCCTTCGCGGTAATGCTCGAAGAGTCAATCCGGCGCTACCAGAACCGCGCTATCGAGGCAGCTCAGGTACTGGAAGAGTTGATTGCATTGGCGAAAGACCTCCGCAAGTCAGATGACCGCGGTGAAAAGCTGGGGCTTAATGAAGATGAAGTAGCTTTCTACGATGCGCTAGAGGTCAATGATAGCGCTGTAAAAGTTTTGGGTGATGACACGTTGCGGAAGATCGCACAGGAACTGGTAAAAAGCGTGCGTGAGAATGTGAGCATAGACTGGACCATGCGAGAAAGCGTCCGCGCCCACATGCGTGTAATAGTAAAACGCATCCTGCGAAAATACGGTTACCCGCCCGACAAGCAGGAAAAAGCCACTAAAACCGTCTTGGAGCAAGCTGAGGTATTATCAGAGGGCTGGGCGACGGCATAATTCCCCTCAGAATTGGGCTAGAAGGGTTGCTAAGCAAATATAAAATGGAACTGAAGCCAGCGGAAGAAAAACTTACTCCTATTTCCATGGATGGACTATTCCAGGACTTTTCTCCTGTATGGCGGAGGACGCCCGGGCGTAGGAAGAAATTTATTCTCAATCTAACCGACGTTAAGTTTGTTGACCCATATGCAGCGGTTACTATTTGTCTTCTTATTGAGGCAGTTGCGGAAAGATTGAAGGCTAGGCCAAGGATTATTCCACCCAAAGAGGATTTGGTGACGGGATATTTAGGGCGCCTTGGATTTTGGGATCACATTGGTCTGGTGGCAGATGTGGAGGGTGGCATTGACTTGGCTAAAAAAAGGGTATTCCCGCTTGATTCAGATGTCTTGCTTGAGCTAACGCCAATCCGAAACGCGACCGATGTGAAAAATATTACCAAGCATCTTCTAAAAATTATCGCGGCCAATCTTGAGTATTCTGATAAAAGTGTAAACAAGATTATAAATCTAATTTCTGAGCTTTGCCGGAATATTCTTGATCATAGTAATGCGGCGGGGTGGGCCACGGCGCAGCGTTATGTTCATGCGGATGGAACCCGCTTCTTGCAAATCGGCGTGGCAGATGCCGGAATAGGTATTAAGGAAAGTCTTAAAACTCGCTATCCAAAAGCAGGACGGTGGACCCATCAAGAGGCTATTTTAAAAGCGCTTCAAAAAGATTTCTCAAGATTCCCAAAACGCGGGCTCGGGCTTTACATGGTTCATCGCATTGTGGAAGATTTTAAAGGCCACCTTCATCTTAGGTCTGGGGATTCACGAGTTTTTCTTGGGACAACGCAACGTGGTTTTTCCGTTGACTGGTTTCCTGGCGTTCAGGCCAGCATTTCTCTGTCCGAGCGTGCTGGGGCTTGACAATAAGTAAGATAGGATGTATAATGAAGTTAGTGAAGATGATGGAAATGGATAATAAACTAAAGCGAGCTGAGGTTTTGGCTATTGCAAGTATAGCCGGCACCGAAGTGCTTAACGGCCGGGAAGAAGGCCGGAAGATCTTTGATAAGATTGTGCAGCGTCTTGAGTCCTTGTCCGTTGATACGCTTTTACCGATTAGTTTTGAAGGTGTGAAATTTTTGGACTATTCGTGCGCGGACGAAATAATTTGTCGGACTGTTTCTCGGATTCGCAGCCGTGATATAGACTCGCGGTTTATCATAATACAGGATGCGTCTCCCACTGTTGAGGAAAATATTTTAATCGCTCTTACAACGCGGGAAACATGCTGTCTGTTAGAGCGCGTGGATAAGGTTGAGGTAATAGGGAAAATTAGTGAGCCACTAAGAGAGACCTATACGTTTGCGCTTAAAAAAGGTGTTGTAACCACAGGAGAGGTAGAGAAAGAATTCGGTTTAAAGGTCAGTGCTTGCAGTAATCGCCTGGCAACACTAGAGAGCATGGGTCTTATATATAAAGTTGAGGAAGGTCCAACAGGGCGTGGCGGCAAAAGGTATTTATTTAGAGTGGTGAGCTAGCTTTTTTTTAAGGATTTGTTCATTAACTACAGTGAAGAAATAAATGGAGGCTTACTTATGAAGTTGTTTAAATCGTTCGTGATTTTCGGGCTGCTGCTTTCCGCAACTGGATGTGCAAGTATCTCCAGGTACGATCAATATTCTTACATGCAGGCGGTCAACTTAAAAGTTGATTCCTTGAAGCTAATGGATTCTGCCGGCGATGCCTATTCGAATCATAAGCCCGAGGTCCAGGACATAAAGGTCAGGACTGAGAAAGCGTACGAGTATGAAAAAGGGCGTCCCAAAAACGAAGTGACCACTGATATGTGGAAACTGATGATAGATCCCAAAGGAGGCTTGCTCGGTGGCTTCTTAGTGCTTTGGGAGGAGTCTGGCACGGTCAGCCCTGCTTTTGTTCCGGAAAAGAAGAAGCAAATTGCTAGTGGTTTTGACGAAATCATAAGTCTAGAAAGTGAAAAAATAAAAAAGTGAGGTAAAAAAGTATGGCCGACATTGTAGAAATAGTGAAGGGGATTAAAGGCGATATCTTGGCCTTAGCCCAGACTCATTGCGCGGAGTTTGTGCAGGAGGCGCGGACCGATGGTGAGGCATTTATTGATGCAACCAAAGACGACTTGGCCACGTGGGCGACCTTGGTGGTTGCCGGTAAAATCAACCCCAAAGAATTGGAGTCCCTAGTCCGCGGTAAGAGAGATCTTGCAAAGATGACGTTATTGAAAGCAAAGGGCCTGGCACAGATAAAAATAGACAGGCTCGTTGCTGGCATAATCGACTCCACGATAAAGAGAATAACGGGTTGAAACAAGCGTGGGGGAGCTATTTAGTTGGTGAGACAGTTGTTGTAAATTATATGGAGGTACTATGAGGCGGTATTCACTCGTTCCTGTGAATGCAATCTGGTTTAACGTTATGCTTTGGATGACGGTTGCCGCAGGTCTTGCGCTACGGGGCTGGTTGTGTCCGGTGATGTCTCTGCCATTCATGGGGCATAGCATGGAGTTTTCCGTGCGAATGCCGCTGCTTATTGTGGCGGGTGGCTTGTCCCTACGGACCGCATTCTACGCTTTGGTAGAAGTCGGAAGGTGGCTTAATGTCCCGTGAGAATATATGATTAATGAAGAAACGCGGTCTGATGTGTTTGAGAAAACGAATGGCAAATGCCAGTATTGCGGTAAAACCTTATCATATGAAAATCGCCTGCGCTCTGGTCGGGCAGCCTGGGAAGTTGAACACATGCGCCCGCGCGCAAAGGGTGGTAGCGACCACCTTAATAATTTAGTGCCTGCTTGCTGGGAATGCAATATGAGTAAGGGGACGAGCTCTGCGCGGGCGCATATGGTCGCCGTGGCAGCTGTTAAGGTTTTTCGAACGAACCGTAGACGTATGCGGATTGTCGGCCAAGCTTTGCTGCCGGCGGCCGTGGTTGCAGGCCTAACCTACCTGTATCTTAAAAAAATCGGTCCTACGGATGCACAGGTTGCGGAGATGCCGAAAGAGGAGCAGGATCGGATAGGGTTTAAAAATTTCCTTATCCCGGTGCTTGCCGGGGTGGCTGTTGTTGTATTGGTTTTATTTATAAAAGAGGCGTCCAACGGGGCGTAATCGCTGATATGCTTTAGGATAGAAATATGGAAACACAACCCAGTCCGAAGATTTTTAGAATTCTTTCGCTTGACGGCGGAGGAGCAAAGGGGTTTTACACTTTAGGGATTCTTGATGAAATTGAAAAGAATATCGGTAAGCCCATTTGTGAGTGTTTTGATTTGATTTTCGGGACGAGTACCGGAGCTATAATTGCGGCACTGTTGTCTCGTGGTGATAAAGTGAGTGATGTTCTTAAACTCTATCGGGAGTCTGTGCCAGCCATTATGAGCCCATCGAGTAGAGGACGACGAACTGCGGCTCTCAAAGAATTGAGTAAACGAATATTCGGGGAAACAAAGGTCGAAGATTTTAAGACAGCGATCGGTATCGTCACAACCAACTGGAAGGACGAGCGACCACTTATTTTTAAGTCTTTAGTGGCCCAGGCTCATGGGTCTGTGGGGTCATTTGTCCCATTTTTTGGCTGTAGTGTGGAGGATGCAGTTATAGCTTCGTGCTCTGCGTATCCTTTTTTTCAGACGCATACTGTTACAAAAAGCAATGGCGATATTGTGGAGCTTGCCGATGGCGGTTTTTGTGCTAATAACCCTACGCTTTATGCGATAGCTGACGCCACCATGGCGCTGAATCAGGGACCTCAAAATTTGCGAGTCGTAAGCCTTGGGGTGGGATCTTATCCAGAGCCGTCCATATGGAAGAGGGTGAAGCGTGTATGTGCGCGCTTCGACCTAATTCGGCATGGATTTAACTCTGACTTTCTCCAAAAGATTCTGGGGACAAATACCCGTTCCATGGAGGTTTTAAGAGATATCCTTTTTAAGGGTGTACAAACTATTCGTATTAATAAGGCGTTTGTTGAGCCCGGAATGGCTACTGATTTTTTAGAGCATGATTTAAATAGACTCAATCGCTTGATTCAAAAAGGGCGGTTGTCTTTCGCAGAAAACGAAAACAAACTAAAGGAGTTTTTGAGTTAATAACTATATGCCAATTCCCGAATCTCAACTGGAGACATGGTCGCATCAGGGTTCGATAGCACAATCTAGTTCAACCTATGCGACAATAAAAACTGCGCTGAATGCAACAGATACTGGATATGCCGAAAAGGATTTTGAGGTGTTCTTGCAGGGCTCCTATGGGAATGACACAAACATTTACAGCGAAAGTGATGTTGATGTGGTAATACGACTTGATTCGGTTTTTCATCACGATCTCACCAGCCTGCCAGCTGAGCAGGTTGCCAGCTTTGCCGCCGCGCATACTGATGCAGCCTATCGTTATGCCGAATTTAAAGCACATGTGCAAACTGCATTGGAAAAGAGTTTCGGGCAATCAGTCAAGCCAGGAAAAAGGGCTATAAAACTTGTCGCTGCGGGTGCCCGACGTGATGCCGATGTCGTTGTGGCTACGCAATTCCGCCGTTATCATCGATTCTTTTCCACGGCAGATCAACGTTACGACTTGGGGATCTGCTTTTTTACTACGGATGGAATCAGAATTTCCAATTATCCGAAATATCATTCCGAAAACTGCACGGCTAAACATAAAGGGAGCAATCAATGGTTTAAACCGATGGTGAGAATTTTAAAAAACATGCGTGGGAAACTTGTAGATGATGGGGTAATTGATAAAAAATTGGCGCCATCCTACTTCATTGAGGGGTTGCTATATAATGTGCCGGAAGATAAATTTAAATCCAGTTACGGTGACACCTTTGTTGCGTGCTGGAATTGGCTGCATAACGCAGATCGCTCCAAGTTTGTGTGTCCCAACAACCAGTGCTATTTATTGGGGGAGTCTACGGTAACTTGGCCTGCCCCTGACTGTGATAAGTTCCTAGAGAGTGTGAAGGATTTGTGGAATAATTGGAGTTAATTAACATTAACTGTAAGCTGACTTGGCTATAAGAGCCAGAGGGTGTGACACTTAAATATGGGGGTAATCTGTAAGTATGCCAGCGATACATTCTGGTGCTGGGCTGAGTTAGAACGATAGCTGGTCACTGAAGTCTCTTCTGCTTATTACAAATCTTATGTCTTTAAATATTTGGAAAATGTTTTGTGGCGGGAAATGTGAGATTAACAAACTTCCTAAGGAGCATCAGTTAGCTCATGATTTAAGTTTCTTTTTACATGATAT
>DAHVVW010000005.1 GCA_027357125.1 Clostridiales bacterium | reverse complement strand
ATGGATTTTTGGGCATTGGTCAAAGGATAGAGTTCTTGAAACATTTCAGGCTCCTCCATAAAAATTTAGAATATTTCACATAGTTACTTGGTAACAAATTCGACAAATCAATAATAAATCCTTCAGGTCTTGGCCATGTCGGGGATAAAGGATTTTCTATTGCTGTTTTGAACCCGATGAATTTAATGTAGCTTTTTGGAGTTTCCAGCCATTTTAACAAAAAAACCCGCGAAATTGGCAGGAATTAGCCTCGATTTCCCCGAATCATGAACGACTGGCAGCCCAAGAGCAGCTTGAGGCCAGTGAGGCCCGCTACCGCACCATGTTCCAACACATGAGTAATGCGGTGATTGTTTTAGAAGCAATCAATGACGGAGAAGATTTCACCGTTAAAGAATTTAACCCCGCCGCCGAACGGGCCGACAACTTATCGCGCTCCGAGGTCATCGGCCAGACAGTGACGACATTTTTCCCTCAGTCCGAAGAGTTTGGCTTTTTGGATGCCTTCCGCCAGGTCTGGCAGAGCGGGGAACCCATTCATCTTCCGGCCACTTTTTGTGATAACGAGCGCATCATCGGCTGGCGGGAGCACGAAATCTACCGTTTGCCCTCCCACGAGATCGTCATTCTCTATGAAGACATTACTCCGCGCAAGCTGGCTGAAGAGGCCTTATGGCAAGAAAAAGAACGGGCTCAGGTGACTCTGGACTCCATCGGGGACGCTGTGATCACCACCGATGTGCATTTGATTTATAATGAACAAACCGATGCAACGGTAGAGAACCCGGTAACACGCTGCCTGCGGGAAAACGCTATTATCGGGTTGTCCAATCATCCCATGCTTGTTAACCGCCATGGGCACCGATTTGCCATCGAAGACACGGCGGCCCCCATCCGTAGCCGCAACGGCCACATCATCGGGGCCGTGCTCGTTTTCCACGATGTCAGCGAGAAACGCATTTTACTGCGCCAACTAGTTTATCAGGAACAGCACGACGCTTTGACCGGACTCCCCAACCTGCTCCTCTTCCGGGAACATCTAACTCAAGCCATAAGCTTAGCGCACCTTGAGCAGAAATTGGTTGCCGTCCTGGTATTGAACCTGGATCGTTATAAACTAATCAATGATACCTTCGGCCACAACCAAGGAGATATTCTCTTGCAAGAAATCTCCCGCCGTCTGCTCAGCGCGCTGCCACTAGAAGTTACTTTGGCCCGCCAGGGAGGGGATGAATTTTTAGTCCTTCTACCCCTGGTTGAGCGTGAACGGGATATCGCCCGAGCTACCGGCGACCTTCTTGCTGCCTTTTCCCAAGGTTTCGAGATTGAGGGCAAAGAGCTATTTATCAGTGCTACCGTTGGCATCAGTATCTACCCCACCGATGGCCACAGCGCGGAAGCTCTGGTGCAGCACGCTAATACCGCCCTGCACCATGCCAAAGCCAATCAGCCGGGAAGTTTTAGTTTCTTCACCGTTGACCTCAACACCCGGTTTGCCCGGCGTTTTGAACTCGAAATCAATCTACGCCAGGCTTTGGAAAACGACCAGTTTCTACTTTATTACCAGCCGCTGGTCGATCTCCACAGCGGAAAACTTACCGGGGTTGAAGCACTTATCCGCTGGCAGCCCCCCGGGCAGGAACTCATCCCTCCAGCTGTTTTCATCCCGGTGGCTGAGGAAACGGGCCTCATCGTACCCATTGGACGCTGGGTTCTGGAAACGGCCTGCCGCGAGGTTCTGATGTGGCAAACTGAGAACCTGCCCGTTCCTAAAATGGCTGTCAACCTGTCTGCCCGCCAGTTTAACGAGCCGAATCTGGCCCAGACGATAGCCCACATCCTGGCCCAGACCGGCGTGACCCCATCTGCCCTGGAACTGGAAATCACGGAAAGCATGCTTCTGGACAACGAGGATCAGGCTCTCCAACTCCTACAAGCGATAAAAGAGATGGGCATAACCGTAGCCATCGACGATTTTGGCACCTAAACTCTTTTTCTGGCAGAAGAACAAAAAAATCAAAGCTAAAGCAAGCAAAGATTAATGCTCGACTTTAGCTTTATAATTTTGTATTCGATTTCGGGTATGCATTACTAAACCTCATGGGTTCAGCACACAAACCATATGTACCCCATCGGGAGTTCACTGGAGTGTGATATTCTTTCCCGGTGGGGCTATGGCACCAGCAAGATTTTCAACTGAAAAATCATTAACCGCTTTAACCGGATTACCCTGTTTAAATACCACAATAATCGGGGTATTAGCTTCTGTAATTCCGAGTTCTCCTGGTGCTTCCTGTCCTGTAATATCCATGGTGGCTGATGCTACATTACCATGCCCTTCGGCGAACTCCTCCATCACCTGCAACATTAGGCCGTTATGTTCCGAATCCGGATGATAAAAACCAACCGCTGAATAAAAGCTGGCTGTAATGAAACTCTGAAAATCCTTATCGTTTAACTTTTTCAACACCATAAGCTCCTCCCCTCACTGTAAGAATATTCTTTGGTTCTAGAATAAACCACAGAATCTGGATTGTCAATGGTATACCGCATTCCGGCATACCTGATTCTATTCTTTTATTCTTGAGCAGCTAAAACCATGTGTCCGTACTCACTAATTTTTTGTCCTGCTGTTAAAATCACGATTACTAAAAATGCTGTACCAGCAAGATAAGGCAATCCAATATTTAGTCTATGTTGAAAACACCATATTTTTTTGCCAGGGTAGGTCAACTTTGTTAGCAAGGTGGTAAATTTTTATGTTGACAAATACATTTACGGGTATTTTCCACCAGGTGTGGCTTATCTAGTGCCCCTAAGAAGCTGCATTTCTTGCTTCACAAACCTCTCAATTTCTTTCGGATTATCCATCTCCAGGACGGCCTTTGCGATCGCTTGAGCTTTTTCCTTCGGCAGCTGACGCACCAATGCGCGTGCAGGCAGAACCGAGCTGGCACTCATACTAAATTCATTGAGCCCCAGGCCGAGTAAAATCGGGAGCGCGGTTAAATCTCCAGCCATCTCTCCACACATAGCCACCCGTTTTCCTGCCTTATGGGCTGCATCAATGACTCCCTTAATCAGTCTCAGCACTGCTAGATTAAAGGGCTGAGACAGATACGCAACCGTTTCATTCGTGCGGTCGGCTGCCATGGTGTACTGAATCAGGTCATTGGTTCCAATGCTGAAGAAATCGACTTCATCTGCAAAACGATCTGCCATGACCGCCACAGCTGGTATTTCAACCATAATGCCGACTTCCATGTCCTTGTTAAATGGACTACCTTGACTAAACAGTTCTTGTTTAGCCGCTTCCAGTATTTTATTTGCTCCTCTGAGTTCTTCCAGCGAGGCAATCATGGGGTACATCAACTTAATATTCCCATAGGCACTTGCACGCAAAATCGCCCTCAGCTGAGTCCGAAAAATGTCCGTCCGGTCAAGACAGAGCCGGATGGCTCGGTATCCCAGAAAGGGATTCATTTCCTTAGGCATGTCCAGATACGGAAGCGCTTTGTCTCCGCCAATATCCAATGAGCGAATCACCACAGGATGCTCTTTGCCAAACATCTCGGTAACCGCTTTATATGCTTCAAATTGCTCTTCTTCTGAGGGGAGCTCTTGTCTACCCATATATAGAAATTCGGTTCGGTACAATCCAATTCCTTCGGCACCATTGGTTACGGCTACCAATGCATCCTGGGGATTCCCAATGTTGGCAACCAGCTCAACCTGAACCCCATCCGACGTCATGGACGGCTCATGAACAAGCATTTTAAATTCTTGCCGACGTACTTCATAATTCTTCTTTTTGTCCCTGTAGATTTGAATCCATTCCTCCGATGGATTAACGAACACTTTTCCTTCGCTTCCGTCAACAATGACGAACTCTCCAGAATTAATCTTCTCCACAATATCCTGCATACCCACAACAGCAGGAATCTCCATCGAACGAGCCATAATTGCCGAGTGAGACGTTCTCCCTCCAATATTGGTCACAATGCCGGCAATCTTTTCTCTGTCTAATTGGGCTGTGTCCGAAGGTGTTAGATCATGGGCAAATAAGACCACATTCTCTGAGATCTCGGATAACGACAGGGAATTAATTCCCATCAAATTCCTTATAACCATATTGCTTATATCTCTTAAATCGGCTGCTCGTTCCCGGATATATTCATTATCCATACTTGCAAAAATATTCAGAAACCTATTTGTTATTTCCTGCACAGCCCATTCAGCATTCAGCTCTTCCAAACGGATCATTTCCTTAATTGCTCCACTATATTCAGGGTCTTCCAGCACCAGAATATGAGCCGAAAAAATCTCTGCTTCTTCAGGACCCATGGTTTGCTTGGTTTTCTCCTTAATCTTCTCCAGTTCTTCAGCCGCCTGCCCCAAGGCTTCTTCAAAGCGCTTTATTTCCGAGTCCAGACGTTCTTTATGAACCTCGGACTTTGTGATTTGGATTATTTGCTTCTGAAACAGGAAGGCCGGCCCCAGAGCATAGCCTGAGGCTGCACTGATTCCAGTGTATTCCACGTTTGTCCCCCCTTATGACTTAGGATTCAAGAAGTTCTCCAAGGCTTTGCTGGGCTTCGGCAAAATTATTTATTTGTTTTTATTTGTTAATATTTCAATAAATTCCTTCATGTAGAAAGGCAAATCTAGTGGCTTTCTGCTTGATATGATATTCCCATCAACAACAACCGGTGCGTCTATCCATAATCCACCTGCATTTGTCATATCATCTTTTATTCCTAGTGTACTCGTTACCTGCTTGCCTCTTAAGATATCTGCAGAAATCAGAACCCAACCCGCATGACAAATATGACCTATCGGTCGTTCCTGCTCATTCATGTATCTTACAATTTCAATTACTTTCGGAAATCTTCTTAGCTTATCCGGTGCCCACCCCCCAGGAATAAGTAAGGCATCATATTCCTTGTAATTTATATCCTTAAAGGAATATTCCGATATAGCTGGGATACCATATTTACCTATATATTTTTCATTTGCTCTTTCTCCGGCCAAATGAATAATAATATTTTCCTCCATTAACCTTAGAATTGGATACCAAAGTTCTAGGTCTTCAAAGGCCTGATCAATAAGACAAAGTACCCTAATCTCTTTTTTCAAATTAGTCACTTCTTTCCTGTTTACCTGCCAAATGCATCAGAAGATGTTCGAAGACAATAGTTTTGGTATTCCTCTACTCTCCTTCGTCGATAGTAGCAAGTAAAAAAACCAAATCTTTTACCGCTTGCTCAGCATCCGGGCCTTCCGCCTCAATAGTTACTTGAGTTCCACCCCTAGCACCAAGTGATAAAACACTGATAATGCTTTTGGCATTAACTTGTTTTACCCCGGAGCTTACTACTATATCCGCTTTAAACTTGTTAGCAGTTTGAATAAATAATGCTGCGGGGCGGGCATGAAGCCCACTATGATTCTTGATTACAACCTCAGCTTTTACACTCAATGTTTTTACCTCCACATTAGTTAAACTAAGATCCAATATGTATGTAGTTTTTCTAGGGGGCCTTACCAAAATCCATTTCTTGCAGGGTGACTATAATACTCTCCCAATTCTTATTAAGGCTAATTTCGACAACAGCAGTGACTACCCCTTCAACTAAGGGTGCATGAACCACAGCAACTCGGGCTTGTTGAATTGCCGGTAGCTCTTCAATTGCAAGTTCGGTACTCATCAACGCACTTCCCAAGTCATAAAGGATAACGATCCCATCATCTGAATATACCGATTCAATCGCTGAACGAACTTGTTCGGCATCAGTTCCTAAACGACCATCCTTTGTTCCACCGGCAACAGCCAAAGGAATCCTATCAGGGGTCATCTGGCTCGCTAGTTCTTTAGCCCCTTCGGCAATCTTTAGACTATGCGAAACAATAACCACTCCAACCACGTGCAACACCCTCCTTAGACTATTTTTCCGGCTGCCCTTGAGTCTGTACGGCTTTTGAGATAGTTCTAAGCATGAGATAAGTAGAAGTAGCACCTGGATCCTGATGTCCAATGCTTCTAGCCCCTAAATAACTCGCACGTCCCTTACGCGCCTGGATTTCTTTCGTATAGTTAACACCCGCTAAAGCGGCCTCCACAGCCTTGGTTAAGGCCCCGTGCACAGTTATGCCTTGCTTAAGAGCTTCTTGAAAAGCATTTAGGGCCGGAATTAGTGCGTCTAGCATGGTCTTATCTCCTGCTTCAGCTTTACCGCGCATTTTAATTCCTCCTATCGCAGCTTCGAGAATTCCGACAAAATCGTCTGCGATTAAACTTGTTTTTCCTGCTGCGTAAGAGCCTGCCCGCATAAACGCCGTCCCATAAAGTGGCCCGGACGCCCCGCCGACATTGCCAACCAAGGTCATTCCGACTAATGTAAAAATTTCCCCAATATCATCTGTTTCGGTCGCAGAAAGCTTTGTTGCAACTGCCCGAAAACCCTTCGTTAGATTTATTCCATGATCAGCATCACCTATTGCCAAGTCCAGTTCTGTTAAAAATTCTTTATTTTTTTCGACAGTTTCCCCGATTTCTAGCATTACCTTTTTAACCTGTGAGGAATTAAGGCTCATCACTTTCACCTTCGCTTCTGGTATTTTTAGAGCAACTCTTTGCAAGGAAGCAGTAGGTTTACCCTACTACTTCCTTGCAACCAAAATTATAAAACCTTCAATGCTAGTGTATCTGCCGGTGCTTCCAGCAACTCTTTTAATTCACTATCTAGCTTGAGCAGAGACACGGAACATCCTGCCATTTCCAGAGAGGTCATAAATTCTCCCACAAAAGTTTTGCCAACCTTAATCCCTTGTTCGGTAAGTATTTGCTTTACTTTGCGGTTTACTATATAGAGTTCCATCAACGGGGTAGCTCCCAACCCGTTAATCATTACTGCAACCTCATCACCCACTGTCAAATGCATATCCTCCAGGATTTTATTTACAAGGTGCAATGTTATCTCATCAGCGCTCTTGAGTTCTTCCCTGTGCGTACCGGGTTCGCCATGGATACCTATACCGATTTCCATTTCATTGTCAGCAAGGGCAAAATTTGGTTTTCTCGCTGCTGGAAGAATACATGGAGTTAAAGCCATCCCCATACTCCTTGTATTAGCAATTACCTTTTCGGCAACCGCCTTTACCTCTCCGAGAGAATCTCCGGCCTCAGCTTTGGCACCGGCAATTTTGTGTACAAAAATTGTGCCTGCAATGCCACGGCGCCCGGTAGTCCAGGTGCTATTCTCAACGGCTACATCGTCATTGACAATAACTGATTCTACCTTGATTCCGTCGGCCTGGGCCATCTCTGCGGCCATTTCAAAATTCATGACATCTCCGGTATAGTTCTTAATAACTAGTAAAACACCGGCCTCGCTGACAACCCCTTTAATTGCTTCATAAATCTGATCCGGAGTAGGCGAGGTGAAAACCGCTCCGGCAACTGCAGCGTCGAGCATTCCTCTCCCTACGAAACCGCCATGCGCTGGCTCATGGCCACTGCCACCACCACTGATCAACGCTACTTTTCCGTTGACAGGCGCATCCTTGCGCACAAGAATGTTGCCCGCAGACAATTTCCGTAAATGATTAGGATGAGCCTCCAAGATACCTTCAAGCATTTCCTCAACAACAAGTTCAGGATTGTTAATTAGCTTTTTCATGCTTAATCCTTTCTCCTTTCCTTTAGCTAATAATTAGCTTATGTTCTTTATAATGGTGCAAAAACAGTGCCAACTAAGAAATTTAAGTATTCTCTGAACACGAACGTGTTTAGCTGTTTTCAATCTGGGAATATCTATCATGTTTTGCGCTTTAGATTGATATTTTTTTACTCATTGGCTCTTTTTTCCCAAGCCGAAACTTTCTCCAGCCCAAATTTTTTCGCCTTTGCGGCAACGGTCTTATGCGTTAGCCCTAAAGCCTTTCCCGCTGCATTATAGCTTCCGTACCGTTCCAAACTCATCTTGATGATTTTTTTCTCATACTCTTCCCAGGGAAGGATAGCCTCTTGACTAGATGTAGGGGGTAAGGTTTGTACTTTATTTGCTTCCATGGCTTGTTCCCGTAAGATTAATGGAAGATCCCCTAATCCAAGTTTCGGTCCGTCAGCCATTGTCACCATCCGTTCAATGATGTTTACTAACTCCCTCACGTTGCCTGGCCATCGATATCGGATCAGAACATCAAGCGCCTCCCAACTAATCCCCTTAATCTCCTTTTTTAATTCACGGCTTACCTTGTGCAAAAAATGCTCAACTAACAGCGGAATGTCTTCTTTGCGTTCCCGTAAACTTGGCAGAAAAACAGGGATGACATTCAATCTATAGTATAAATCCTGACGAAACTCCCCTGTTTCAAGCATTTGTTCTAAATTCCGATTGGTTGCCGCTATAATCCGTACGTTAACCTTAATAGTTTCTTCCCCACCGACTCGTTCAAACTCCTTTGCTTGAATAACTCTCAACAACTTAACCTGCATTTCTTTCTCAAGATCCCCAATTTCATCAAGAAAAATTGTTCCTTTATGGGCAAGTTCAAATCTTCCCAGTTTCCGCTTAACAGCTCCGGTAAAGGAACCTTTTTCATAGCCGAACAATTCACTTTCCAGCAAATTTTGGGGAATCGCAGCACAATTCACCCTGATAAGGGGACCGTCAGCACGAGAACTGGCATAGTGGATACCTTCGGCAATTAATTCTTTCCCCGTTCCGCTCTCCCCTCTTATTAATACATTGGCATTGCCCTCCGCAGCCTTTTCGGTAACTGCTAGCGTATCTAAAATTTTGCCACTTCTACCAATAAATTTTTCAAAGGTCTTCCCTGGACGTTTAGTTCGTTTCAACTCATGCTCCAAATATTCTGCTTTATCAGCGACTTGATTCAATTTATCGACTAAACTTTGAACCTCGATCAAGTTTTTAACAACCGAAACTACACCCATTATTTGGCCGTCAACCATTATTGGGCTAACATCAGCTACGGCTGTTATTCCTTCATGCTTGTAACTAATGCAGCCAATAGCCGCTTGGCCGCTATTTAACACCCGGCTTCTAGCCCCTTCTGGGGAAACCTCACGGATGTTTCGGCCGACAATTTCGCCTTTTTCTTGTCCAACTATCCGCAAATAAGCATGGTTTACATATGTAATCATACCCTCTTTGTCTAAGACACAAATACCATCCTGCACCGACTCTAGTACGAGTTGTAGGCGTTCTTTTAACTCCTTGACCTCTTGTAATTTCCCAGTTACTTTTTCTAAAGTAGAAATATCTTCAAAAATAGCCACCGCCCCTTTTCCCTGCCCATCTACAATGATAGGGGTACGGTTCGTAATAATTATAGAATTGAGTATAACTTGGCGGCAGGCTAGTTCTGGTTTTTTACTAGAAGCAACAATATGCAACCGAGAACCAGGGATAACCTCTTGTGCCATCTTGCCCACAACTTGTGTTGCTCTAAATCCCAAAATTCTTTCCGCCGCTGGATTAAAAACAGTTACAATGTCATTCTCATCCGTGACAACAAGACCGTTGGCCATGCTGTTAAATACTTGTTCGGCAGTGAAAGCACTGTCCTGCAACAAAGTATCAATTCGGTGAATCGCGCCCACGTCCTCAATGACAAAATCGCTTTCCAAAAGCTGTACAAGTTCGTGAACGGCTTGTTCTGGTTGCTCTCCATTTCCATTAACTACAACCTCATCACCAGCTTTGACAGACAAAGAAACTAGGGGCATTAAACTTGTTACGGGAACTTTAGTCCGCTCCTTAAAATCCAAAGACAAGTCAATGCAATATTTCGTTTGAATTTCACAGGCTTGTTGTACAACCATTGCTGCCACCCGAGCATGAAGACCCTTCTCATGCTTGACTACCGCTCGTTCAGCGTGGATCACTGTAACCCCTCCACTCGCTTAAATAGTCGTTTGGCATTCGTGCGTACTACTTGTGATGATTAGTTTCGTGTAGGTAAATGAAGATTTTAAGTCGGTAGTCCACGAATACCTTCGATCAGCCATGAATCTGCTTTCCCCAGAACTGTGGAAATGTGGGTGATTTTGTCAGCCACACCCATCTTTTCGATGGCCGCCACGGAATCCCCGCCGCCAACGAGGCGGACTCTAAACCTCTCGTTGGGATCTAATCCTACCTGTCCTCATAATAGATCGTTGAACCCTAACCTCCCAGACGACAATAATCCACTAGGCCAAGCCGTAAGCTTGCGCCAAGATCCAGACTGGATGCTTCGTCGGGACCCCGGCTCCATGTTCAATCTGTACCTTACAAACACCACATTCCGTGATCATTTCCTGAAAGTCTCCATGATTCACACCAATCTTCGTAGCTTCAAAAAGCCCCCTGCCAATCTGCATGCTGATTTCATATTTTTCCTTCTTAAATCCATAGCTTCCGGATAAGCCGCAACAACCCACGTCTAAATTATGAACATTTATACCTGGAATCAAACTTAATACCCGTAGCGATGGAATTCCGATACCTTGCGCTCTGAGATGGCAGGGCAAATGATATCCTAACGAAATCTCCTGTTTAATAAAATTCAACGGCAGTTCATTTTTTTCATGGAGACTCCATAAAAACTCGAAGAGATCAAATGTCTGTTGTCCAATCCTCTCTGCGCCTGGAACTGACACTTTAGGATATTCTTCTTTTAAAGTTAAACCACAACTTGTACAGGACGTGATAATGGGTACATTCACCTGTAAATAATTCTCCATCAGCTCCAAATTATGAGTTGCGTTTACTTGAGCCTTCGCAAATTGACCATTTGCTTCGAGTGGCAAGCCACAGCAATGAAAATCTGGCACTACGACCTTATATCCAACATGTTCCAAAATTTTTATGACCATGCGGCCTGTATTCGGTTCATTATAATTCGTATAACAACCCGGGAAATACATGACTTTACGTTCTAATTTCCTATTTTGGCCATCCTTAGCTTGATCTGCACGTATTCCAAGAGCCTGACTATACGGCGGTAAAGGTCCGAATTTACTAATGCCGAGTGCCTTATCCAGACCGTAGCGCATTATTTTCAATCCTAAAACTTTATTCGTCAAGCCCGGCCAGATGACTCCCAATCTTCCTAAATATTCTGCTCTTCCTAGCACATAACCTCTCAAACGCATTTTTAGTGCTAAGGTCGGTGTGTTTTGATCCAGACTTCTCTTTCTTCGAGCCTTCAAGATCATGTCAGTAATTTTAACCCCTGAGGGACAGGTCGATTCACAGGTTTTACAATTCGAACAATCATCAAGGGCTAATTTCAAAATAGCGCCGCTCTCCAGTCGAAGCCGCTCTGCATCAGGGCCTAACCATTTTGGCCCTCCAAAATTCGGATTGACTTTAGACACAGGACACTGTGCCGTACAGGCACTGCATTTTATGCACGTATCCAAACTTGTTATCACATCATCTCTATACTTCACACTGACGTACCCCCCTCCAAAACAACTGGAACTTTCCCTCAGACACTTTCGCCCGCCACAAAACCCGATGTGATTGACACTCCTGCTCCACACCTCTGAATCCAAGGATCCCAATGAGCGAGCAGTCTACCGACAACATACACATTTTCCAGCACGACTTCTCGTGTTAAAGGATTGATCGGGCACAATTGGTGATCCGTCATAATTCCCGCAAAAGCATAGGGTTGATCCTCGAAAAAATGTGGAGAACTCCATTCCTCCGGAATAAATACCGGTAAATCAAACACTGCTTCGCGAATTTCCCGTTTTTCGTTGATAGCCTCGATCCCTCCTCCTAACAGCCCTCCTGTCGCTAAAATATATTTCTCGGCTTTTAAAATCAGCTCCTTGCCCTTACTCTGAACGACAAGCTGCTTACAACGCTGATATCCGTTCTCCGTTGGTTCTAGCTCACTTCGTACGGCTCTCGCCCCAAATACTATCTCACCACCCAAATCTTGAAAAATATGCCGTAAATACTCCGCCAAATGGCGGCCATGAGGGCTCGGTGAAAAGGAGCTTATTTCCATAACAGACAACGGGAAGTCAGCGACCCATTTCCCACGTCGTGCATTTTCCCAGTATTCCGTAACCAAACTCGGCATAACAACGACCACTGACTTCTCCCCGTTCTCTAAACGGGAACTGAATTTCTCTTTTATTTTCCCAATCGCTTGTTTTAGTACCTTGTGTCCCTTCTGTGTCCGCCAATAGTCAGCGTAATCAACACTCGTTATCGGTCGACCAAGCTCAAACCATCTTTGAAATTCCTCGACGACTAAATTTTCTACATAAATCTGTCCATTTTTAAAAACATTGGTCAAATTGGGCACAACAATCTCTGGAAAAAAGTCTTTTAAGCCGTTAGGAACAAGTAAGACAACGCTTCCCACCGATAAAAGATTCGGAAGTTTCATTCCCTTAGGCACCAGATCTCCTGAACGTAACAACCCCAGCGGAGACAAAACTGCCTCAGATCGCTCCGTGTCGATATAGTCAGGACACACCTGTTCCATATATTTTCTTCCACGGTTGATGGTTTCCTGATCAAACAACTGATATGGATGACCTGGCAGAAGCCGTAACTGTTCCACATCCCCATAATCGATAATTCCAGAGAAAAAGAACAACGTGCCAACTCCTTCCGTAACTAGGAGTACTTTCTTTTGCCGTTGCGCCGCTCGAATCCCCGCTAAGAGTCCGGCCAACCCCCCACCGATCACTACAACATCCCACATCGCTCTCACCTCCCCTGCTCTCTTTGACCCACTCCTAAAGTCGTATTAAAAATCGCTCGCGTGAGTTCACTTTCTCGTAACTGTTCACCCCACAAGATCGGCACAACACCGCGCCAGCGCTCATCCAAAAAATCCGTTATTTCTTCCCTAAGTTTTCCTGGCTCTTCTAATAAATCAGCAAGCAAAGGAATCGCGCGATACGTGCAGAAAGCTCCCTGACACGTTCCCATGCCCAACCGCGTTTGTCGCCGTACATCATTTAATGAGGTAGTATTGAACTCGTGTACAACATGTTTTATCTCCGCTTTGGTAATCATTTCGCATTCACAGATTAATTGTCCTTGTGCCGGATCTTGGCTGACTTGTTTCACAACTTCTCCCAATCGATCATTTAAACGTTCCATCATTTTATCCGCCATAGCTACACCAAACATCGTTCGAGCCTTATCCTTCAGTTTTTCCTCAACAGGTGGAATTAAAGATTCTTCAGCGGTTCTACATACCACTTCGAGTCCCAATTTATTACATACCCAATCAGTGACTTTCTCTGCCATTAAGCGATAGGTTGTCAACTTTCCACCAACAATACTTATAAAGCCCGTAATTCCATCCAGTTTTTCATGGTCCACCAGAGCGAAATCTCTACTTATCTCTCGTCCTTCACCGACTACCGTGGATGCTTCCTCATACAATGGTCGAATACCAGCAAAGGCACGTATTACACGCTGATGCTCAATATCATCCAAAAGCTCTTTGCCCATGTTCATTAAATACGAGACTTCCTCAGGCATTATCCAATTATCATCCGGCGATCCAACCGTGTAAGAAGTTGTACCTAAAATAGTGATCGTTTCATGCGGTACAAAGATATCCCCATCTCTTGGAGCACGCAACCGATTGATCACTCTTTGAAATAATCGCTTATTAAAAACGAGCAGAACTCCCTTATTTTTAATGATGGAAACTTGAGCACCTGCAGACGCCGCAACCATGCCCGCCCAGGGACCTGCCGCGTTGATAACAATTTCACTGTGAATAAGGATCTTTTCTCCTGTCCGAACATTTTCTGCATAGACTCCCTTGACGCAGCCATTTTCCACCCGCACTGACGAAACATTACAATAGGTCATAAACTTTCCATTATATCGTTCTGCGGATCTAATATTCGCCCACAAGAGTTTAAATCCATCAATTGATGCATCTGGAACCTCATAGACTTTCTCGACGTGGCGGCTTAACATTGGCTCCAGGCGTAGCGCTTCTGCTACGTCTATCTCTTTTACAGGAATCTTGACCCTCGAACATCCTGTCAACCAAGCCTTCATATAGTCTGGATTATCATCCTGCAAATGAACAAACCAACCTGAAGTTCCTTCAATACACGTCGGCGCGATGCGCTTCAAGATCTCATTTTCATCAATACATTCACGCGCAGCGTCTTCATCCTTAACCACGTAGCGTCCTCCGCTGTGTAGGAGTCCGTGAAAACGTGAACTCGTGCCATGGCCAAGTTCACTTTGTTCCAGCAAGATTGCGGATATTCCCCGCATGCTTAAATCTCTTAGGATACCCACTCCCGTAGCTCCGCCCCCTATAATTACGACACGCGTATCAAATTCACGCATAGTGCTCCCCTCCCAATGAAAAGACGTGAGCCACCAAAGAAACCCTCAATGATTGTGGTCTCCTTGGTGGCTTCACCCAATCTCTCAGCCTACTTATCAAATTCATGGTCAAACACCCATAAGATTTCCAATTGACATTCGGCTCTGCTCATTGCAGTTCAATTCAGTCTAAATTCCACAAATTCTGACGGCTCACAGTTACTCCATCAAAACCCTTATCCAAAGCTATTTTAACATCCTCTTCCGTTCTTAATAGCCCTCCTCCCAAGAGTGGTTGCTCTGTAATCTTAGCGTACTCTTGAATGACAAACTTCGGCACCACGGCGGGCAATATTTCGATAGCATCAGGCGAGATCTTCTTCAGCAATTTCTCTCCTGACTTTACGGACTCAGAGTCAAGCAAAAATAATCTTTGAACCGTGAGCATTTCAAATTCTTGAGCCACATGTAGCAATTGCGACTTGACTGAAACGATGCCATGAAACCCCACTTGTTTGAGAAAGCGAATGCCTTCTGCGTCTTTACCCACGCCATTGAGCAAATCAATATGCATTAAGAAGATTTTATCCGGATATTTTTGGCTAGCACGCTTGATTTCGTCAAGTTCGTTGATGCTTCCACCCAGAAGAATAATCACAGCCGCCTTTGATGTAGCAAAGACCACTGGGAGATCAGTAATCCGCTTTACAGCTGGAATCACTTTGCGTCTCTGCAAAAGCGCTTTTAAATCCACGTCTCGAACCTCGCAATCTTCACGTACTGCATTTCGGCTCACAGCTCCATGAGCCTAGCCAAGTAATCATTGGACGTCTCCTTCTCTAAAACTCAATGTTATTGTACTTTGCTTGTAGCTGTAGATCAAATGCCATTGATCCATTTACGTCTCACGTGATAAATATCGCTGCAAGGCATGCGCCAGTTCTCTTCCGCCGTGAAACTATTCTGCCTGTTCCTAATCTTTAGTCCTTTCTACCGCTTTTTTCCATCCTTTATAGAGTTTCTCCCTTCGACTTTCGTCCATCTGGGATTCAAACCGGCGATCCAAATGCCACCGGGTAGCTAATTCCTCCTTGCTGCTCCAGAAACCTACCGCCAAACCTGCGAGATAGGCCGCACCTAAGGCTGTCGTTTCAATGATCTGGGGCCTCTCAACTGGGGTTCCCAAGATATCCGCCTGGAACTGCATCAAAAGATTATTTGCCACAGCACCACCGTCTACTTTTAGTGTTTTTAGGGTGATTCCGGAATCTGCTTCCATGGCTCCCAAAACGTCTTTCGTCTGATAAGCCAGGGAATCTAATGCCGCCCTGATAATATGATCCTTAGTGCTACCGCGAGTCAATCCGAAAATCCCGCCTCTAGCTCTCATATCCCAATACGGAGCTCCTAGACCGACAAAAGCAGGAACAAAATAAACTCCTTCTGTATCCTGAATTTTCTGAGCAAAATATTCCGAATCCGGGGCTGATTCGATGACCTTTAGTCCGTCCCTTAACCATTGAATCGCCGCTCCAGCGATAAATATACTCCCTTCCAGTGCATATTCAACCTTACCGTCTATCCCCCACGCAATGGTTGTCACTAATCCATGTTTCGAGGTGTGTATATTGCTTCCCGTATTCATGAGCATAAAGCAACCTGTGCCATAGGTATTTTTTGCATCCCCTGGTTCATAACATGCTTGACCAAACAAAGCTGCTTGCTGGTCACCAGCAACAACTGCGATGGGAATCTCAAAACCCAAGAATACTCCTGCATCTGTGTTACCATAGACTTCGCTAGAATTGTGTACCTCTGGCAACATTTCTTGTGGTACGTCAAGCATTTCCAACAATTCTTTATCCCAATGCAATTCGCGAATATTAAACATCATGGTTCGGGAGGCATTCGAATAATCCGTGACATGCACTTTTCCGCCGGTGAGTTTCCAGATTAACCAGGAATCCGTCGTTCCAAACAGCAACTCACCCTTTTCAGCTTTGGCACGAGCTCCTTCAACATTATCTAAAATCCATTTTACCTTCGTTCCAGAAAAATATGCGTCAACCACGAGACCTGTTTTTTCTCGAACCATATCTTCATAACCCTTAGCCTTTAAATCGTCGCAAATGGCTGTTGTTCTGCGACACTGCCACACAATTGCGTTATACACAGGTTTACCCGTATTTTTATCCCAGACCACCGTCGTCTCACGCTGATTAGTAATCCCAATGGATGCAATTTCATCGACTTTAATGCCTGTTTTCGCAATGAGCTCTGCAATGACTCCATATTGTGTGCTCCAAATTTCCTCAGCATCATGCTCAACCCAACCTGCCTTAGGATAGATTTGAGCAAACTCCTTTTGAGTCACTCCAACAATCTTACT
>DAHVVW010000059.1 GCA_027357125.1 Clostridiales bacterium | reverse complement strand
AACTAAACGAGAAAACGCAAAAGAAACTATTTTCGATTTTTGCTCACCATCATGAGCATATGGAATTTGAAACTTTTGAAGTTAAGATTGAATCGGAGCTTTTTGACCGTACTAAGATATTGCAATTTTTAAATTCCCTGGAGGAAAAGAAATACGGTAATGTTCTGCGGGCAAAGGGTATTGTAGCCCACAGGGCAGGCTATGTCCTGATCAATTATGTGCCCGGACAGGTGGATATTCAAGATATCAGTGAAGGAATTCCCAGTGTCATTTTTCTTGGCTCTCAACTCAATGAGGAAATGCTGCGTAAAGAGTTCTTTTCTTGTTTGCGTGAATAGCTTGAAAGATTAAGTTACCTGGAGATTTTCATCACGGGGGGGCAAGCCGATGGAAGCGGGAATGGAGATAGAAGAGATTCTTGATCATAGTGTGATGCGGCATATCCTGGACAGTCTGACGAAAGCGACAGGTTTACGATCCGTGATTGTGAATACACTGGGGGAGGAATTATTAGAACCGCTGGGAGTTCAGGAAGAATGCACCTTTTGCCGAACCATTAAGCGAACGGCAGGAGGCTATGATAAATGTCGGGGCTCCTATATGCGGGCCGGACGGGAAGCGGCCAAGTTTGGTGAACCGTATATTTTTCGCTGCCATGCCGGTTTAATAGCCTGGGCCGCACCGTTGGTGATTTCAGGGAAGTATATCGGGGCGATCATCTCCGGTCAAGTGTTAATGTGGGAACCGGAAGAGTTCTTCTGGATTGAAGTCTCCGAGATGAATCAAGAGGTAGGAGAGATTGAAACCCTTGTGCAAAAGGGTAAAGAACTGCAGGTCATTTCTGCGGAAAAAGTGGAAGCTACTGCATATTTATTATTTATGATGGCCAACCATTTGATGAAGATGGGGATGGTTGTTTTAGAACAACGGCGGGAGATGGCCGAGCAGCAGGCGAGGCTGGGAGCAGAAATCTTCAAGCGCAAGATGCTGGAACAGACCTTGAAGGAGGTCAAAAAAGATGCAGCCCCAAGCAAGGCAGATCTGAATATCGAGAAAGAACTTTTGCTCAGAATGAAGATTGGGGACCGGTCAGGCATGTTAGAACTGCTGCACAAAATAGTGGCAGACATGCTCGATCGTTATGGCAGCCGTCTGCAGATGTTCAGGGTTAAGATATGGGAACTGCTGGCTCTTTTATCCCGGACGGCAGTAGAAGATGAGATAGAAGAAAATAAGGTTTTAGCTTTAAATGCGAAATATATGGAAGAAGTAAGCCGGAGTGAATCGCTGGAAGACCTATGTTACTGGATATGCCAGGCAGCGGAGGAGTACAGCACCAAGATTTACCGCAAAACAAGAGGGAAAAATACAGAGATCATTACGGAAGTCCTGAATTACATTTGGCAGAATTTCCAGCGGCCATTAAGCTTAGAAGAAATAGCGGCCCATGTGTATTTAAGCCCTTATCATCTAAGCCATATATTTAAGAAAGAAGTAGGGTTTACAGTCATGGAAAGTGTGACCAAAGCACGCATGGAAGAGGCGAAGCGTTTGCTGAGACATTCGGATGACAATGTAGCCAAGATAGCCAAGAATTTGGGTTATAATGATCCTGGGCATTTTAGTAAAGTCTTTAAACGGAGCGAAGGTGTAATGCCAAAAGAATTCAAAAGACGGCTACCGCCTGCAGGGGAGTGAAAGGAATGGAAATTCTTGAACAGATATATTGCGCAATGATCTTAGGGCAGGTCCAAACCGTGATGACATTGACGGAAAGGGCCATTCAGGAAGGGATAAGTCCGAAAGAGATCCTGGAAAATGCCCTCATGCGAACGGCTTTAGAACTGGGGGAAAAATATAGTGTTCGGGAAATTCCCATTACTAAAGTGTTAATCAGTTCGAGGGCTATATTGGCTTGTCTCCATGTGTTAATACCGCTTTTTAATGAGGGTGGACAACCCTACAAAGGGCGGGTTGTCGCCGGAACGGTGGCGGGGGATGTTCATGATCTCGGCAAAACCATAGTTATGGCTACTCTGAGAGGAACGGGGTTTGAAGTGATCGATTTAGGTATTGATGTGCCACCGGAAAAATTCAAGGTCGCTGTAGAGGAGTACAAACCGGATATTCTGGCCCTTTCCTGCCTGTTAACCACTACCTTGGTATCGATCAGGGAAACGATCGCCCTATTGGAACGGACAGGCCTGCGCAGACAGGTCAAGGTATTGATCGGCGGAGGACCGGTAACAGCAAGTTTTGCCCAGGCTGTGGGAGCGGATTATTATGGCTCGGATGCTTATTCGGCTGTTCAGCAGGTATTGACTGAACTTAAGCAAAAAGATAATGAGGAGATGGACACTCTCTAAAGGTAAAAGTCATAGTTTTCGAATCAAAAGGTTGGTTCAATTATGGGGAAGGAAAGGGCATTTATAAATTCCTCCGTAAAATCCGGCCTGGTTGATAATTCTATGTGTTCGGCCCGGTGCGCTAGTGAAAGTGCCCGGGCTCGTTCTGTTTTAGAGACAAGAGTGAGCTTAGCACCGTCATGCGCCGCATTACCTATTGAATGGATATGGTTAAGCGGTAGCTTTGGAAGCAATCCGATGGCCAATGCACTTTCCTTTTTAATGTAATTACCGAAGGCTCCGGCAAGTAGGATTTCGGTGATTTCACATTCGGTCGTCCCCATTTCTTTAAGTAGAACTTGGATTCCAGCGTAGATGGCTCCTTTAGCCAATAAAAGTTCCTGGATGTCCATTTGGGTGATCACGATATCTTCGTTAATGCCGGAAAAAATGCGCGGAGCCAACACAAATTCATAACCATTTTCACCCCGGCGAATGCGCTCCTGCAGAAGGTAATTTAGGCCAATTGCATCTGAATCTGACTTGTGAAACATGCCGCTAGGATCGATTATCCCGGCGCGGAGCATTTCCGCGACGGCATCTATAAGACCGGAACCACAAATTCCTCTGGGGAGGACATTGCCAATGACCTCTAGTTTTACGTCTCCGTCAATGGATACGGATTCAATAGCTCCTTCGGCAGCCCGCATACCTTGTTTGATGTGGGCACCTTCGAAAGCCGGACCGGCCGCTGTTGAACAGGTAAGAATCCGGCCTTCATGAGCTAAAGCCATTTCGCCGTTGGTTCCAATGTCCACGGCCAAGCAAAGCCCCTTTCGCCGGTCAATTTGTGTCGCAAGCATGACCCCGACTGTATCGGAACCAACATACCCGGCAATATTAGGCAGGACGACAACCCTGCCATTTTGGTGAATTTTTACCCCTAACTGTTCAGCTACTATCTCCAAAGACTGAGCGAAGACGGGAACGAAGGGAGCAGGTGCTAGGAATGAGGGATCTAAGCCTAGGAAAAGGTGGCTCATCGTCGTGTTTCCTACGACTACAGCCTCATAAACCTCGTTGTGCCATACATTGCTTTTAGACAATAGTTCTCCACTGATGCCGTTAATGGCACCTATGATTTTTTCCTGAAGCTGTTTGAGATTATCTAATCCTTGAGAGGCATGGTTAATACGGGAAATAACATCGGCACCGAAAATATTTTGGGGATTGGTTACCGCGGATGTAGCTATTGTTTTCCCGCTATTAAGATCGAGTAGCGAACCGACTACGGTGGTTGTACCGATATCAAGAGCAAGACCAAATTGACGGCCTGTAGTGTCTCCCGGTTCTACAGCCACTAGATGATTGCCCACCAAAACCGTAGTGACTTGAAAGTCAGCGTTACGTAAAATACGGGGAAGACCGGCTAAGACTTTCCAATCAGCACTAATGTCTAATCCGGGCAAATGACGTAATAAACGTTCAAAATCGGGCGTCTGATCGGTCACGCTGGGAGGAGCGATTTTCAGGAAAACCTTGTTCACTGAAGGATTGGTCAATTCTGTAGGAATCTGGGTTTGGAGAGATACCTTACGGCTGAAAGCATCTTTTTGCGTATAGACTTCCACAATCATGTCTTCTTGAGCAGTGGACTGACAGGCCAAAGCCCATCCAGTGGCTAATTCTTCCTCGGAAAAGTGCTTCATTTCTGTGATAGTGGGTTTCCCTCTTGCCCCGGAAATAATTCTCACCTTACATTTGCCGCACGTGCCCTTTCCACCGCAGTTGCTTTCTATGGGTATGTCAGCAGCTATTGCTGCCAGGAATAAGCTATGGCCGGGAGGAATTACAACTTCTTTTTCATGGGGCATGAATTTAATCGTGACCATAATTGACGCATCTCCTTTTGGCTTAAACAGACATTGTTTTTTTTATTTTAAACCCTCAATAGCTATAGCTGCAAAAGAAAATTAATCATTTTCAAAATAATCGCAAAATTGTCCGATTTTCGCGCAAGAACAATCAAAGGGGAAAGGTAGATTGCCACGAATTAAAACATAAAGGATAAGAGGAGTGTCAATTCATTCGAGAGAGGTGATTTTATTAAGGATGATTAAGTTTTAGCCAACGGCCCAAAGGACGCGGAAAAAGCGTAGGTTAATTTGCGGAAGGAGGAATTATTGTGAGTTTTCCATTAAAAGGACTGCTGCCGACAATCGGAATAGTTGTAATGTCTGTCTTAACGATTTGGGTAGGAACAGTGCAGTTAGGTTATGATCCCGGATTAGTTTCCGTTTATACCCTGTTTGCTACATGGTTTGCGTTTATCATTTCTACTACCGGTGGGTGGCCCATTGCCGGTGTTCCCCAACCTATGCGGGGTTTCATTTTCATAGTAGCAGCGCTGGCCTACGGATTCTTCCATATGTGGGCTCAACCAGTGTTATTCGGTTTTTCTGACAAATTCTTTTGGCCTATTATTGCTAACTTATTTCTTGCTATAGGTATAACGATTTCTCTCGACAATAAGCTGGTTGAGGGACTAAAACAACCAGCCGCCGTGATTATGAATATCTTGTTTTGGTATTTACTGACCTTTGTTCTGCTCTTCATAGTTCCGATTAATAACGGTATGGTGCCGTCTATTTGGTTCGGCTGGTTTCTCTTTTACTTCTTCTGGATGGATCGCTATCCCCTGGCCAATATTCCGCAACCGGCCAAGGCTGTTCTATCCTTTGCCGTCATGGGAACTTTAGGTGTATTGCTCAATTACGTTTTTAAATGGTTTTTCCATACTGGGTTCTTCCAGCCGGATGCGGGTTCTTGGTTCGCTGCTTGGGTTTTCTGGTTAGTTATTACTTCATGGGTCTTTGACACTTGGCCATTCCAAGCCATGAAACAACCAGCTAAGGGTTTGGTCGGACTGATTTTGACGGTGGCACTGGCTTCGCTAACGTATTATGTTATTGTGTTTGTAGCTAATATCAGTTTGCCGAATGCTGTAGGCTATTTGTGGATTTTCATTAGTTGGGCGTATCTTTGGCCAATCTGCCTTGGTAAATGGCCTGCCAAAGAAAATGCCAGTTCTGCGGCATAATAAAATTGGCATTTTTCGGGGAAGGGACTGATATAGAAATGATTATAGTAGGGGAGTTAATTAACTCGACAAGAAAAGAAATATTTAATGCTATTGAAAATAAAAACAGTGACTTCATTAAGGAAATAGCCAAGAAACAGGAACAGGCCGGAGCATCTTTTATTGACGTCAATGCTGGAATTTTCCTAGAACGGGAAGAAGAAGTCATTGAATGGCTTGTAACAGAGATTCAGCAGGTAGTTAGTGTCCCACTGTGTATCGACAGTCCTAATCCCCAAGCTATCGAGGCGGGCTTGCGTGCGCATAAAGGCAAAGCTATGATTAATTCCATAACCGGAGAAAAAGCAAGATTTGAGAAGATTGCTCCCTTTGTTACTCAATATGGAGCATCGGTTGTGGCTCTTTGTATGGATGACAAAGGAATGCCCGAGACGAGTGATGATCGCTTGCGGGTAGCCGATGATCTTGTCAATAGGCTAACCGAACTGGGGGTGCCTAAAGAGAACATCTTTTTTGATCCTTTGGTCAAACCTGTGAGTGTAAATTCACTGTATGGCAATGAGGTTTTAGAGACTATTAGGGGAATTATGACCAAACACGTTGGCGTGCACACAATTTGTGGCTTGAGTAATGTTTCGTTTGGGTTGCCTAACCGAAAACTTCTCAATCAAGCTTTTTTAGTGATGGCTATGGCCGCCGGATTAGACGGAGCCATTCTAAATCCACTTGATGAACGGATCATGGAACTTTTAAAAGCAACGGAAGCCTTAAATGGCCGGGATGAGTACTGTCTTGGGTATGTCGAAACATTTGGTTAATGTGGTTTTGTAAAACCACATTCTAAAATTAAAAAAACAAGGGAGGGTACAATCAAATGGCTGAAATGACAAAGAAGGAAAGAGTCAATGCTGTTTTAGAGGGGAAGGAACCGGATAAAGTACCGGTATTTCCGTTTATTCTCACACAGGGGGTCTATGAATGTGGCTGGAAACTTCCGGATATCACCACGCAAACCGATTCGGATGCGGAAAAATGCGCCCAGACGGTAATTAAGACATTAGAAGAATATGATTATGATCTTGCCCTTGGCTCTTATATGGATTGTTTTTATGGCGTCGTGCCTTTGGGTGGAACTTTGCACATTCCCGATAAATTTGGTGGAGTTGTATCAGCCGCTCAGTATCCGGTAGTCAACCGATCAGATTGGACCCAGGTCAAAAAGAAATTACCTCTTGATCCGTGGAAAGAGCCCCGGATGGCAGCAACACTCAAAGCTACTAAAATGGTTTCCGATCAAATCGGTAAAGATACTCCGATCGCCGCTCTGTGGTGGCCGGGGCCAACAGCGGCCATGCTGATGCTCCGGGGGCCGGAACCAATAATTATGGATATGATTGAAGAGCCGGATTTTGCTACTGAGCTGCTTCAAGCCGGCAACCAATTTGCTATCGATTATATCCGGGCTCAATATCAAGCCGGTGCAAACAGCGTCTGTATACTCGGTGATGTGGTGGGTGTTGAACTTATTCCCCCTGATATGTGTGAAAGATTTGTCCTGCCTTATGTAGCTGAAATTGCGGACATGGTTATGAAGGAATTTGGCCAAAAGACATGGCTGCATGTCCACGGCAATTTTACCAAGCCTGATACCTATCCGTTGATTGAGAAATTTATCAAGGAAGGGCATGTTCACGGCTTTTATCTGGATGAAAAGCATTCAGCTCAATGGTTAAAGGATAATATCATTGATAAGTATCACGTTCCAGTCTCTATTTCAATTCATGGACCAAATTTGAATAGTTGGTCTTTGGATGAAATCGATAACTTCGTAAAAGATGGATTAGCCTATGCTGCTCCAGGAGGCGGTGTAATGGTTACGCCATCCTGTGAGATTCCATCGGATGTACCCAAGGAAAACTTCCATAAGTGGGTTGACAGTACTCACAAATACGGGACGTATCCTATTTCCCGTTAGAAACTGGTAATTAAGACTTTCTTTTGGCATACAGGCGCTGTTTCTAAAGTGCTTCAGGGGAAGGCAAGTGCCTGTATGCCAGCCTCTAACTGATCTATTGGAAAATCAGATTGAAAACTATTGGCTCGGACGGCATTAAATTAAATTCAGTACTAGGGGGTTTTAGATATGTTTGACTTTGGAGAATTACAGCAGGCAATCATTCTCGGCAAAGGTCCTTTGGCCACAGAATTGACACAGAAAGCTATCAATGAGGAGTGTGTCCCTAAAGATATTCTTAACCAAGGATTGATTGCCGGGATGGATGTGGTAGGGGTTAAATTTAAGAATGGGGAATACTATTTACCTCAAGTATTGCTCGCCGCGCGGGCGATGAAGGCCGCTGTGGTTCTACTGCACCCATTAATTGTGAGTGCGGGTATACAACCGATAGGGACCTTAGTTCTCGGTACTGTTAAAGGTGATCTTCACGACGTTGGAAAGAATCTCGTGGCAATGTTATTTCAAGGAGCTGGTTTTAATGTCATTGATTTAGGGGTTGATGTGTCGAGTGAAAAATTTGTGGAAGCGGTGAGGGAAAACAAGCCGGATATTTTGGGGATGTCTTCTCTTCTCACGACCAGCATGAGGGAGATGCAAGATGTCATCCAAGCTTTACAAGAAGCGGGTTTGCGTGACAAGGTGAAAATTATGGTCGGGGGTGCTCCGATTACTCAGCAGTTTGCGGATAAAATTGGCGCAGATGCTTATGCGCTCGAAGGAGGTACTGCTGTAGAGATGGCCAAAGCAATGGTGAATTAAATAAAGCGGTATGATTGTAAATTACTATTATAATTACGATGTCTTCCGGTAATAAGTTGCTGGGAGGCATACGTTTCTTAACAATTCACCACGTAGAAGGGGTGGCAAACATGGTTACTGCGGATAAAAATCGCAAAACAAGCGTTACTGTTATTTGTGGTTTTCTTGGTGCTGGCAAAACTACGTTATTACGATATTTAATCGATAACATTCCCCCTTCCGAAAAGGCCGTGGTTTTGGTGAATGATTTTGGTTCTGTCAACATTGATGGTCAGATTCTACAACGTGGAGGGCTTGATATTGTTCCCTTAAGCAGTGGTTGCGTTTGCTGTTCCCTTAAAGGAAGTTTAGTTTCAACGATTCAACAGATCCACTCGGAGTTCGCCCCTGATAAGTTATTTATTGAACCTAGTGGTGTTGCCTCACCGGGCTCCATCATAGAATCGTTGACTGAAGATATACTTTTGCCAATAGTCGCGCTTGATTTGGTGATTACCGTTATTGATACGCTCAACTTTTTGACATATCGTAAGAATATGGGCGAGTTTTTCCAGGATCAGCTTGAGATTGCCGATTTAATTATATTGAATAAGCAGGATCTTGTTCAACCTGAACAACTTCTTAAGATCAAAGAGGTCTTAATGGCAACCAATACGAAGGCCGAACTAATTCCGGCCAAATTTGGTGTAATACCTAATGAAAAACTAAACGAGAAAACGCAAAAGAAACTATTTTCGATTTTTGCTCACCATCATGAGCATATGGAATTTGAAACTTTT
>DAHVVW010000058.1 GCA_027357125.1 Clostridiales bacterium | reverse complement strand
TTAAATTTATTAATAGATGTAGACTATAGAAAATTATGGCGGCTAAAACTGGAATTGCTTAGTCGAATAGGTTAAACTGGGTTATAAAGAAAGCGATTTAGTTGCATTTATGCACCCTCAAATGTTGATGTATAAATAGACGATGAAAGGAGTGGTGAGATGCGCGTAGCTGTAATTGATGGGCAAGGAGGCGGCATTGGTAGACATATCGTGGAACAATTGCGCAAGCGCATTCCCAATCTTGAAATCTTAGCTCTGGGTACCAATGCCTTGGCCACTGGGGCGATGCTAAGGGCAGGTGCAACTGAGGGAGCATCCGGAGAATCAGCGATCTGCTTTAATGTCAATAGAGTGGATTTGATCGTCGGGTCGATCGCTATTATGATGGTTAACGGTCTTTTGGGAGAAGTGACAGCACCGATGGCGGCAGCAATTTCTACCAGCACCGCGGATAAACTTTTGCTCCCAATTCAAAGGGAAAATGTACAAATTGTTGGGGTTCCTAAAGCCCCGTTGCCTCATCAAGTTGAAGCTTTAGTGTCTGATATAGAACGGCGTTCTACGCAGGATGCATCTTCCATTTAGTAAGGGGGTGTATTAGTGACGAGTTGCAGTTTAACAAGCGCGAATGAGGTTTATGATCATTATAAGTTTGACACACGGATTAGAATGTCTTATTATTAATCCATACTAATTCGATTGGGATAGGGGGTAATTAAAAAATGAAAGTAGCAGATTCTATTATTGATTTAATTGGCCAAACTCCTATGGTTAGGCTGAAGCGCATGGCTGAGCACAATATGGCTGATGTTTATGTGAAACTCGAGTACTTTAACCCAGGCGGGAGTGTTAAAGACCGGATTGCCTGGGGGATGATCAAGGATGCAGAAGAGCGGGGGTTGCTCAAAGAGGATGGAACTATTGTAGAGCCCACGAGCGGGAATACAGGAATTGGCCTGGCCATGATTGCCGCTGCCCGCGGTTACCGTCTAATCATTGTGATGCCGGAGACGATGAGCATGGAACGGCGGCTACTGATGACTGCTTATGGAGCGGAGATTGTGCTTACACCCGGGGCGGCTGGCATGAAAGGGGCAATAGATGAAGCTAAACGCTTGGTGCAAGTTAACCCTGGATATTTTATGCCTCAGCAGTTTGAAAACCCTGCCAACCCTGCTACGCACAGAGAAGGTACTGCACCTGAGATTTTACGGCAGGTTCCCGATCTTGATGCTCTAGTGGCGGGAATAGGGACAGGAGGCACAATTACCGGAATTGCAGAGGTTTTCAAAAGGCAAAAGCCGACTCTGAAAATATATGGTGTAGAGCCAGCAGCGTCCCCCGTTTTATCCGGAGGGAATCCCGGTCCCCACAAAATCCAGGGCATCGGAGCTGGGTTTGTACCTGAAGTTTTACGGCGGGATCTTATTGATGAGGTTATTAAAATCTCCAATGAGGAGGCGATGACAATAGCGCGGAAACTGCCACGGGAGGAAGGGCTTTTGGTGGGGATCTCGTCCGGAGCTGCTGTGGCGGCAGCCCTCCAAGTAGCGCGCAAACTGGGGCCTGGCAAAAAAGTTGTCGCCATTGCTCCGGATACGGGAGAGCGTTATCTGAGCACTGAACTTTTTAACTAATTTTTAGACTGTCCTTCAACTTTACAAGGGAAAATATCCTATGCTAAAATATTGCCTGGACGAGATAAGGGGGAATTATCGTGTCAGGACATTCCAAGTGGGCAAATATTAAGCATAAAAAAGCCAAAGTGGATGCGCAAAAAGGGAAGATCTTCACTAAGCTTGGCCGTGAACTTATTGTGGCCGCACGTGCCGGAGGTGCTGATCCGGGGAATAATTTCCGTTTGAAAATCGCCATAGATAATGCCAAGGCGGCGAACATGCCTAATGACAATATTCAGAGGGCTATTCAAAAAGGTGCAGGCGACGGTGAAGGCGCTAATTATGAAGAACTGCGCTATGAGGGATCCGGACCTGGCGGGGTTGCGGTAATGGCGACAATATTAACGGATAACCGCAACAGGACGGCTGGTGAGGTGCGTCACATATTCTCCAAGAACGGCGGTAATCTTGGGGAAACGGTCTGTGTGAGCTGGATGTTTGATGAGAAAGGGCAGTTGACTGTTGCGCGTGAGGACTTAAAGATTAGCGAGGATGACTTAATCCTGAGCGTTCTTGAGGCCGGAGCGGAGGATATGGTCAGCGAAGATGAAAGCTTTCAGGTATATACCGCTCCTTCGGACATGGAAAGTGTAAGGCAGGTATTGCTTGACCAGGGAGTTCCGATTTTTGAAGCGGCAGTAAGCCTGATCCCGCAAAACACCGTAGAAATTGCGGATGTGGAGCAAGCGCAAAAGATTATCCGGCTGATCGAGACCCTCGAGGAGCACGATGACATCCAAAATGTATATACCAATTTTGATTTAGCTGATTCTTTATCTGAGGCTGATTTGTAAAGTGGCGGTTAGCCGAAAAATTATTAAAGTTACCCTCCTGAGACTAACAATCTGTCACAGGAGGGTTTAGCATGTCCTGTGCCAAGAGTAAAGAGGAATCATCCCCCTGCCGTCGAACTACTAGAGAATAGAACGGGGGACGATGATGATTATTTTAGGGATAGATCCGGGAACAGCTATCATGGGCTATGGGCTGATCGAGAAAAAGGGAAATTTATTAAAGGCCATAGAGTATGCATCTTGGCGTACTGATGCCAATACTCCTTTGGCAGAACGCTTACTGCATTTATATCGGGAACTGGATTTGCTTTTGAGCAGCAAGCGACCGGAGGAATTGGCAGTAGAACAGCTTTTTTTTAACCGTAATACTACAACCGCCCTAGCGGTGGGGCATGCCCGGGGAATTGTGCTCTTGGCAGCGGCCCAGCATGGAATTTCTATTTATGAGTACACCCCGCTCCAAGTAAAACAGGCTGTGGTCGGATACGGCAAAGCCGAGAAAAATCAGGTCCAGCACATGGTGAAAGCATTACTTGGATTGGCTGCCATCCCCAAGCCGGATGACACTGCCGATGCCTTGGCAATAGCTATTTGCCACGCCCATAGTTCAACAATGCAGAAGAAGCTGGGGGGATCACAGTGATTGGGATGCTGCGCGGTAAAGTTTGGGAAGCAGCCACTGAGCGCCTGGTGTTAGATGTAAATGGAGTGGGATATATTCTGTTAGTTCCCTATGTCTTATTAAACAAAGCAAGAACGGGGCAGGAGTTGACTCTCTATACTCATCTGATTCCCAAGGAAGAGGAGTTTTTGCTGTTTGGTTTTGCGACCCTCGCTGAGAAGCAACTGTTTCTGGCAATGTTGTCGGTGAACGGGATTGGGCCGAAAACTGCTTTATCCATTCTCTCTACTTTTACGGTAGAACAAGTTGAAAGCGCGATTGCTCAGGAAAATGTAAACTTGCTGACAAAAGTTCCAGGGCTGGGCAAAAAGACAGCCCAAAGAGCGGTCCTTGAACTTAAGGAAAAGTTTAGGGCCAGTTCAGGGGTGCGACTTACGGCAGAGCCTGGAGCCGGGGGTTCTGAGGCTCTTGACAGCATGCTCGCTTTAGGGTTTAGTTTAGATGAAGCACGCTGGGCTCTGGCTCAGGTCCAGGAGCAGGGTGGAGAAGAAGAGCAGGGTTTAAGTACGGAGCAACAGCTAAAGCTGGCTTTGCGGTTTTTAAGCACTTCAAAGTCACATTAAAAGGTAAATTAACCGAATAAATTCACGAATACCAGCTTGCAAGATTGCCAAGTTTTACGAGAGGAGAATGAGATGGAAGAACGTTTGGTAGCTCCTCAGGAACAAGTGTTAGACCAGGAAGGGGAAGTTCTCAGGCCTCACCGCCTTAGTGAATACATCGGACAAGGCAAGGTAAAGGAAAACCTCAAAGTTTTTATTCAGGCAGCTTTGAGCCGAGGGGAAGCTCTGGATCACGTCCTTTTATACGGTCCTCCGGGTTTGGGGAAGACCACGCTTGCCAATATTATTGCTGCAGAAATGGGAGTGCACATTCGCACCACCTCAGGGCCTGCGATTGAACGCCCCGGGGATCTGGCTGCGATTCTTACAACGCTGGAGCCGCGCGATGTTCTTTTTATTGACGAAATCCACCGTTTAAGCCGGACTGCTGAAGAGGTTCTGTATTCAGCAATGGAGGATACCTGTTTAGATATTGTTATCGGCAAGGGTCCGAGCGCCCGTTCCATCCGTTTAGCCCTCTCTCCGTTCACATTAGTGGGGGCAACTACGCGCGCCGGGCAGTTAACTTCTCCTTTACGGGATCGTTTCGGAGTAATTAGCCGCCTGGAGTTTTATAAGGTAGAAGACTTGTTGACTATCATCCTGCGTACGGCCAATATTTTGCGCTTGCCGATTACGGAAGAGGGAGCCAATGAAATAGCCTGCCGTTCCCGGGGAACCCCACGCATAGCAAATCGCCTGCTTAAACGGGTGAGAGACTATGCGCAGGTTTGGGAAAATGGGGCAGTGAGCCGTCAGTTGGCTCGGGAGGCCTTAGACCGTTTGGAAGTTGACCCAAAGGGGCTGGATCAGATCGACCGCAAAACTCTGAATACAATTATTCACACTTTTGCGGGCGGACCGGTTGGACTGGAGACATTGGCGGCCACCATTGGGGAAGAAGCGGAAACTATCGAAGATGTGGTAGAACCATTCTTGCTCCAGCTGGGATTTTTGCAGCGAACCCCGCGTGGGCGCATGGCAACCCTTAAGGCTTATGAACATTTAGGGGTTCCCTTGCCTCAGAGCCAGGACGGAAGATTATTCGAATTTGAATAACCCGGTCATAAATCGGTATAGTCCTGAGATAGGAGAGCTTAACTTAAGAGAAAACGGAGAGGGCCAAACAGAATATAAGGGTTGAAAAAGGGGCAATCTGTTCACAGAGTGAGGTGTGTCTGCGTGCGCCTAAAAGTGAGCAGGGTGCCTTTGTTGCTGGTTTTGGTGGCAGCTCTTGTATTATGGGCGGGGGTAAAACCGGTCCAAGCGAAAGAAATAAATGTAAATCTAGTGTGGAAATTCGCTCAAGCCGGCTGGCTGGAAATCTCAGTTAACACCGGCAGTTATGAACTCAAAGGGTATTCCGCTGTTAGCAAAATGACTTCAGGCTCTGTGCTGCAGGTCGGGTGGGGGGGCTTAAGCCCTGTTGTGCGCTTTAACCATGGAGATTATGCGATTTTAGAAAGTGAGATCCTGGAATTAAGAGCTAACGGCCCAGGGACATTCAGAATTAAACAACCCTCCGGCACGGAGGTGGTTTACCGCGGGAGCCTTACTCTCGCTTGGCAGGGGGCTCATTGGCAGCTTGTGAACACTGTCGAGGAGGAAGATTATCTTAAAGGTGTCGTTCCTATAGAGATGAGTAACGAATGGGCAGAAGGTGGTTTTGAGGCTCTGAAGGCTCAGAGTGTGGCTGCCCGCACCTTCATGGCTAAGCATACGCAAAATAATAAAGCGATCACTGATTCTCCCGATACTGATCAGGCTTATTTAGGGAAGACGGTAGAAGGGGTGGCGTCAGCAGCCGTGGAAGCAACTGCCGGGGAGATTTTGCTTGATGCTTCTTCCAAGCAGCCTATTGATGCCCTTTATTCTTCGCATAATGGCGGCTATACCGAGGATGCCAAAAATGTCTGGGGAAATACGGACCCGCATTATTCTTCCCATCCTGACCCTTATTCTCAGGGAGTCGGCGGGGCGGTAGACCGCTGGTACTTTCTAATTTCTGCTCCTGCTTTGGGCAAGACCTTCGGCTTGGGACCAGTTAGGCAATTGTCTCTTGACAAACTGCCCTCGGGTAGGGTAAAAATGGTAAAGATGGTGGACTGGCTGGGGCGGGTTCGGAGTGTTTCCGGACGCGAATTTGTCAAGGTTTTTTATCCGTTTGGCCAGCCTATTAAAGAAGAGGCTTTCCTTGGCAGCTTGTTTAATGTGGATTTTCGAAGGTCACGGGTCCAGGAAGCAAGTACCAACAGGCTATTCCTTAATTGGTTCACCGGGGATAAAGGATTCAGCAATCGGTTTACCGGGGATATAAGATTTAGCCTGGAGCATGACGGGGCTCTAAGACCCGGACCATTGTTAGACCGCATTATAAGCTCTAATCAGGGAGTTGCTCCTCAGAGCCAAGCATATGGCGTGTATGTGATTGACGGTCGCGGCTGGGGTCATGGTGTGGGCATGTCTCAATGGGGTGCGTACCGGATGGCGCAATTGGGCTATAACTATAGGGATATCCTAAATTATTACTATGATCACGCACTTATAGTTAAGATGGAAGATAATTAGATCAACATTCTAAATAGGAATCTATTCCATGGGGAATAAACATTTGCGAGCGTGCATTGCCGCGCGATAGCTTGAGGATAGGAGACTGGCTATTGAGAACTTCGGATTTCGATTTTCACCTTCCGGAAGAATTAATCGCGCAGAAGCCGGTAGAACCGCGGGACTCATCCCGACTGATGGTCTTAAACAGAGAACAGAAGAGGGTGGCCCATCGAGTTTTTCATGATTTGCCCGGCTTGCTGAAGGCCGGAGATTTGCTCGTTCTCAACAACACCAGAGTTTTACCCGCCCGTTTGATCGGGGTTAAACAAGAAACAGACGCGAAGATAGAGGTTCTGCTCTTGCGCCGAGAAGAACGTGATATCTGGGAGGTCTTAATTAAGCCTGCCAAACGTCTGAAAACCGGGCATAAAGTACTAATTGGCGAGGGGTTGCTCACGGCAGAGGTTATCGAAGTATTGCCTGATGGTAACCGTAAAGTTCGCTTCAGTTACGATGGCGTCTTCGAAGAATTATTGGATAGGCTTGGGCGCATGCCTTTACCTCCTTACATCAGAGAGCAGTTGGAAGATCAGGAGCGCTACCAGACTGTATATGCCAAAGAAAGCGGTTCTGCGGCTGCCCCCACTGCCGGGCTTCATTTTACTCCACAATTGCTGGCACAGCTTAAGGAACGGGGAATTGAAACTGCCGAAATCCTGCTTCACGTTGGGCTTGGCACTTTTAGACCGGTCAAAGCTGAAGAAATCGAGGAACATGTTATGCACTCAGAATATTTCCGCGTACTGCCGGAGGTTGCAGAGCAGATTAACCGAGCTAAGGCTGAGGGCAGAAGAGTAATTGCCGTGGGCACCACAGTCACCCGTACTTTAGAGTCTATTGGGGATTCCGAGAGCCGAGTTAAGCCTGGGGAAGGCTGGACTGACATTTTTATTTATCCGTCTTACCAATTCAAAATAGTGGATGCTTTAATTACCAACTTTCATTTTCCGAAATCAACCCTGGTCATGCTTGTGAGCGCTTTTGCCGGGAGAGATTTTCTCTTGCACGCATATGAAACGGCAGTTCGGGAGCACTACCGTTTTTATAGCTTCGGGGATTCAATGCTAATAGTTTAGGAATAATGAATTTTGTTATTTAGAAGAAATTGATATTGCAATTTATATTGAGTTTAGATAATATTGGAGTTCATGATGGGATGTGAAGGTTTGCCTGCGGTTCATTTGGAAATACTTAAAGAAGATAAGCGCACGCGCGCGCGTTTAGGAAAATTACATACTCCCCACGGGGTGATTGAGACCCCGGTCTTTATGCCCGTAGGGACACAGGCAACGGTCAAGACTATGACGCCCGAGGAACTTAAAGAATTAGGGGCCGGTATTATTTTAAGCAATACCTATCATCTTTTTTTGCGTCCCGGGGCTGATCTGGTTAAAGAGGCAGGGGGGCTTCATGCTTTCATGCACTGGGACGGAGCTATTCTCACGGACAGTGGCGGGTTTCAGGTTTTTAGCCTGGGTGACCTTAGAAAGATTAAGGAAGAAGGGGTGGAATTCCGCTCCCATTTAGACGGCTCGCGCAGATTTCTAAGCCCGGAAATCGCGACCGAGGTTCAGATGGCTCTGGGTTCCGATATTGTGATGGCCTTTGATGAATGCGCACCTTATCCTTGTAGTCATGAATACGCTAAAGATTCCCTGGAACGGACAACACGCTGGGCCGAGCGCTGCCGTAATACACTGACTACTACCGACCGCCAGGGGTTGTTTGGAATTGTGCAGGGTGGAGTGTACAAGGACTTGCGCGAGCAGAGCGCAGCTGAAATAACTGAGCTTGATTTGCCGGGGTATGCTGTAGGCGGGTTAAGCGTGGGGGAACCAAAAGAAATAATGTATGAAGTCTTGGAGTACACTGTTCCCCTTCTGCCCAAAGACAAGCCCCGTTATTTAATGGGGGTGGGCTCGCCGGATGCCCTGATTGAAGGGGTCATGCGGGGGATAGATATGTTTGATTGTGTGCTGCCCACGCGCATTGCGCGCAATGGCACGGCTATGACCCGTTTTGGCAAGCTGGTAGTGCGCAATGCCGTAGCGGCCAGGGATTTCTCTCCCATTGATCCTACGTGTGACTGCTATACCTGCCGTAATTATTCGCGTGCTTATGTACGTCACTTGCTCAAAACTGATGAGATCTTGGGCTTGCGCTTAATGACTATTCACAACCTGCGCTTCCTGCAGAATTTAATGCGAGAAATTCGCGAGGCCATTGCAGAAAACAGGCTGCCGGAATACAGGGAGAAGTTCTTTGCGGAGTACGGGTACACCAGCCGCACCCAGGCAACAGGGAGCGTGGGTAGCTGTTAGGAGTAGCCGTGAGGGATCATGATGACCTGAAAAAAATAATGATTTCTCACATCCTAGCAGGATTTTGACCAAGGTATGCTGAATAGTTGAGTAATTTGGGAGAAGAAAAAAGGAGGATAATCTTAATGCCTAATTCAACCGTTTCCTTAGTCCTTTATTTTGCAGTGTTTTTCGGTATCATGTACTTTCTCATGATCCGGCCCCAACAAAAGCAGCAGAAACAGCGGCAGACCCTGTTAAGCAGTTTGAAAGTCAAGGACAAAGTTATTACTGCAGGGGGAGTTTACGGCAAAATCATTAAAGTTAAAGACAAGTCCGTGATCCTGCAAATTGCCGACAAAGTGGA
>DAHVVW010000057.1 GCA_027357125.1 Clostridiales bacterium | reverse complement strand
TGAGCTTTTAATTGAACAAATTATATATGAGTTGAGCAGAGCTGAGTTTAGTTGAGAAGAGCTGAGATGAGTTGAGCTGGTGTTTGCTATTGACCAGTGCTCGTTTGAGTACTGGTTTTTTGCTTTTTTACTCTTTAACAGCAGAAAAGAAGGAGGGTGAGAGAATGCGGGTAGCCAGGACTGAGTGGCAGGTAATAATGCCGCAGGACTTTGTTCTTAGTCTGGTTGAGTTGGGCCGGGAATTGGAATTGCCCTGCACGGCACTGCTGGAAGGTCAGGAAAGGGACCATGAGCGTTCCTATGTCGGGTTCGGCGCGGGCTGGGTCATTAAGCATCAGCGCCAAACTCCACTGGCCCAAGACCCTATGGCGGCTGTACGAACTTTTATGCAGGAGCAAAAAGAGGAGCTGGGCAAGGAATGGCGGGAGCTGGAGAGCGGAGTAATCGGGTATGTTGATTCCGAATGGGGGCTCCATTGGCACAAGCCAGCCTCAGCCAGCTTTAATCCGGGCTACTTTTTCCGCTTGTGTCCGGTTAACCTCATTCTTTTGCCCCTTAGCAATCGCTTAGTTTTAGAGGTTTTCGGTGAGGATGAGGGAGAGGTCAGCTCGACCCTGAACTCATGGAGAAAGCAGGTCGAACAATTAGTTGAAACGATTAACGAGGACATCGCATTGGGGAGTAAGGCAAATGTGTTCGGGAGCAAGGATGTTACGTCCGGGACATCTTCCTGGCAGAGCAATATGAATCGGGAAAACTTTATTACTATGGTCGCAAAGATCAAAGAATATATTAAATCCGGGGATGTCTTTCAGGTGGTGTATTCCCAGAGATTTAGCAAAAGAGGAAGCTACTCCCCCTGGGCCGTGTACCGCAAGCTCCGTTCCCTTAACCCTTCTCCTTATCTGTTTTGCCTGGAGGGAGAAGGGGAAACTCTGGTGGGAAGTTCTCCCGAACTTCTGGTATCGTCCATTGGCGCGCGTATTCGCACTTGTCCCATCGCCGGCACGCGGCCCAGGGGCGGCACAGAGGAAGCAGACCGGGCTTATGAGGACGAACTAAGACGGGATGAAAAAGAGAACGCCGAACACGCAATGCTGGTAGACTTAGGACGCAATGATCTGGGAAGGGTCAGCCGCTATGGAAGTGTGCAGGTGACACAATACGCCGAAGTTGAGAGGTTTTCCCATGTGATGCATCTCGTGTCTACGGTGGAAGGGGAACTGGCAGCAGGACACGATGGGCTGGCAGCCTTGCAGGCGGCATTTCCCGCAGGCACCTTAAGTGGGGCTCCAAAGGTAAGGGCCATGGAAATTCTGCAGGAATTAGAGCCGGGAGGCAGGGGAGCGTATGGCGGTGCGCTTGGGATCGTGCGCTGGAACGGGGACGTGGATTTTTGTATTACGATTAGGACCTTACGCCTTACCAGGGATGAAGTGAGTGTTCAGGCCGGTGCCGGGATTGTTTTTGACTCGGTGCCGGAAATGGAATATGAGGAAACCGTGCACAAGGCCAAAGCCCTAATGAAGGTGGTGGATGAACTTGCTCCTAATGATTGATAACTATGATTCTTTCACGTACAACTTGGTGCAGGAACTTGGACGTTTGGGCGCAGAAATTAAGGTCGTGCGCAATGATGAACAAACAGTGGCCGCGATTTTGGCGGAGAAACCGCAAGGGATCATTATTTCTCCCGGGCCGTGTACCCCGAATGAAGCAGGGGTTTCCCTTGAGTTGCTGACAGAAATTGCCCGTCGGGCTGAACAGGGTGAGATTATCCCGGTTCTGGGGGTCTGTCTGGGGCATCAGGCTTTGGCCAAGGCCATGGGAGGACGGGTGGTACGCGCCCCGCAAGTGGTGCACGGTAAAAAGTCGAAGATTTACCATAATGGCCGCGGGCTCTTTGCAGGACTAGAACAAGGGTTCACGGCCGGGCGTTATCATTCTTTAATAGTGGACCGAGAAAGTCTCAGTGCGGACTGGGAAGTCTCTGCCTATACAGAGAATGGGCTGGTAATGGGTCTTCAACACCGGAGGTTTCCCTTTTATGGCGTCCAGTTTCACCCGGAAAGTATTTTAACCCGTGAGGGTGAGAAAATATTACAACAGTTTCTAGAATTGTGCGTAAGTCAGAAGCAAGAGCTGAGCCAAGCTGAGAAAGGAGAGCGGAGTATGAGTGGAATTCGTGAAGCATTGGATAAGTTGTCTGTAGGAGGGGATTTAACAGAAGAGCTGGCAGCTCAAGTTATGATAGAGCTTTTGGCAGGGGATATTGCCCCTTCCCAAGTAGGGGCTTTGTTGCTCGGGCTTCGGGTTAAAGGAGAGACTGCTGAAGAGATCGCCGGGTTTGCCCGGGTTTTGCGGGGACTGAGTAACACAATTCCCGCGCCGATGGCAACGGTGGATACGTGCGGTACCGGTGGGGACAGTGCCGGGACTTTTAATATTTCGACGACTGCGGCCTTTGTGGTGGCCGGGGCCGGAGTGCCTGTGGCCAAACACGGCAATCGCTTTGCTTCCGGGCGCTGCGGCAGTGCTGATGTCCTGGAACAGCTTGGGGTCGCGCTGGATCTGAAGCCAGAAGAAAGTGCCCGCAATTTGGAAGAGACCGGCATGGCTTTTCTGTTCGCGCCTCTCTATCATCCGGCTTTGGGCAAGGTCGCTTCCCATCGGCGTGAACTGGGAGTGCGCACGATCTTTAACTTGCTCGGCCCGCTCCTCAATCCGGCCGCCGCTCCTTATCAGCTATTAGGAGTATCTTCCCTGCAAATTCTGCCTAAGCTTGCCAAAGCCCTGGCAATTCTGGGCACCAAGCGCGCCGTGGTGGTAACGGGGGAAGACGGCTTGGATGAGGTAACACTGACTGCTAAGACACAGGCAATTTTAGTGGAGGATGGGCAGCTCTCTTCGCTGGAAATAGTGCCGGAAGATTACGGCTTTGTCCGCTGCACCTTGGAAGAGCTGCGCGGAGGAGGGCCGGAAGAAAACGCCCGCATTACTCTGAGCGTGCTCCAGGGAGGGCTCGGGCCGCAACGGGATATTGTGGTGCTTAATGCCGGAGTGGCACTTTATGCTGCGAAAAAAGCTGCAAGCATTATGGACGGTGTGGAGATGGCTAAGGATAGCATTGATTCCGGACGGGCTTTAGCGAAATTATACGCCTTGCGTTCTGATTTGCCACAGGTTGCTGTGCTCTAAATATTTTTAGGAGATGGGGAAAATGATCAGCACAAAAGTTCATGATTTATTGGGTCATAGCGAAGCCCCGGGTCGTTTTGGTCTTTTTGGTGGAGCATATGTGCCGGAAACGCTGGTGCCTGCTCTGCGTGAATTAGAACAGGCTTACCGCGAAGCTCAGGAAGATGATGGCTTCCGCATGGAATTCCGGGATCTATTGTTAAAATATGTCGGCCGCCCATCTTTGTTGTATGAGGCTACTCGCTTGTCTGAGGCTTTGGGAGGAGCGCGCATTTTTCTTAAACGTGAGGATTTGAACCACACGGGAGCGCATAAGATCAACAATACCTTAGGCCAGATTCTGTTAGCTAAAAGAATGGGTAAGGCCAGAGTGATCGCAGAAACCGGGGCCGGTCAGCACGGAGTGGCTACGGCTACGGCCTGTGCCCTGTTTGGACTATCCTGTGTTGTTTATATGGGGGAGGAAGACGTCCGCCGCCAGCACCTGAATGTCCTGCGCATGCGCCTGCTGGGAGCAGAAGTGCGCCCAGTAACTTTAGGCTCGCGTACGCTTAAGGATGCGATCAATGAAGCTTTGCGCGACTGGGTAACCAATGTTGAAGATACCTTCTATTGTTTTGGTACGGCGGCCGGGCCACACCCTTATCCAACTATAGTACGCGACTTTCAGCGGGTTATCGGAGAAGAAACCCGTGCTCAGGCCTTAGCTACAATGGGACGGCTTCCGGATGCCTTGGTCGCGTGTGTAGGGGGAGGAAGCAATGCAATCGGATTTTTCCATCCTTTTATCGAGGATGCGGAGGTGCGTCTTATTGGGGTAGAAGCAGGGGGCAAAGGGGATGGGAGTGGGGACAATGCCGCGACCTTATCCCTAGGTCAGCCGGGAGTCTTGCACGGTGCCTATAGTTATCTGCTCCAGGATGAAGACGGGCAGATCACCATGACCCATTCTGTTTCAGCCGGGCTTGACTATCCGGGGGTAGGGCCGGAACACAGTTACTTGCAAGAAACAGGGCGGGCCGAGTATGTGCGCATCTCCGATGAAGAAGCGGTCGATGCCTGTGAGCTTTTGGCGCGCACGGAAGGAATTTTACCGGCTCTTGAAAGCGCCCATGCCGTGGCTTACGCGGCCAAGCTTGCGCCTGAACTCCCAACAGACCAAGTGATTGTGGTCAATTTATCCGGGCGCGGGGATAAAGATGTGGAAACTTTGGCCGCGTATCTGGAAGGGAGGGGCAAATCATGAGTGAGAGGTTAAACCGTGCCTTTTCCGAGCCGGCAGTAGGAATGACTCGTCTGATTATGTACGTGATGGCCGGAGACCCTGACATGGAAACAAGCGTGCGCAGGTTAAGCGGCTTGGCTGAGAGCGGGGTAGATGTCATTGAATTAGGAATACCTTTCAGCGACCCGATGGCTGACGGGCCAGTGATTCAGGCAGCGGCTGAAAGAGCTTTGGCTGGGGGGATGAATTTAACCAAGACCTTGGAAATAGTGCGTACTTTTCGCGAATCTTACGCTACCCCGCTGCTGCTGATGGGTTATCTTAACCCCCTGCTCCAATACGGGTGGGAGAGGTTTGTCGAGGATGCAGTCGTTGCGGGCGTGGACGGGCTGATTATCCCTGATTTGCCGTGGGACGAGAGCAAGGGCTTGCGCGCTTTGACCGCTGAATTGGGGGGAGAGCTCTTAACGTTTATTCCAATGATTGCCCAGACCAGTGAACGTGAAGATATTGAAGCCCTGACTGCAGAGGAGAAAGGTTTTGCTTATGTCCTCTCGCGCAACGGGATTACGGGCGGGGAAGTGGAGATTCCGGCAACAGTCCTGGATTTTCTTAAAGATCTCAGACAGCTGAAGCTTCCTCTCTGCGTTGGTTTTGGAATTCGCAACCCTAAGCAAGTGCAACGGTTAGCACCGTTTGTAGATGGAGTGGTGGTTGGCAGCGCTTTGGTCGACCGTTTGGCTGCCCTTGATGCAGAGGGGATCGATCTAAATACCATGAAAGAGAGAGAACAAGAGATTTTCCAGTGGGTGCAGAGCCTTAAAGCAGGGGTATAAGCTCAACGTTTTTTGCTGACGTGATATTTACTTTAAACCAGTGCTTGCATGAACCCCATGCAAAATATGGAAATATTCTATATAGAATAGAGGAACTTCTGTGGGCTAAATTGTTTGCTTTAATAACGATTGACGTCTTCGGAAACAACTATGATAAACGGTAGCACAAGTTAAACTTTCGTTAGACGAATCAAACATTTACATGCTCGCCTGCAAGCGGTAAAATACGTTTTAGAGTTATTAATGTGTGAGAAGGGAGGGGATTCCGATGCAATTAATCGCCTGCCGGAATGAGGAAAAAGAGGGAACAACCTTAGTTCAGGTCGGAAACGCTGTTTTCGGCGGATCTCAAATCGTCGTCATCGCCGGACCATGTGCCATTGAAAGTTATGAGCAATTACTAACTACCGCGCACGAGGTTAAACGTCTGGGTGGAGCAGTTTTGCGCGGGGGTGCTTATAAACCCAGAACATCTCCCTATTCCTTCCGCGGCAAGGGAGAATCAGGGCTCAAAATATTGGCTGAAGTAAAAAAAGAGACAGGGCTTCCTGTCGTTACCGAGGTCATGGATGTACGCGATATTGAACGGGTAGCAGATGTGGCTGATATGATCCAAATAGGGTCGCGCAACATGCAGAACTTTACGCTTTTAAGCGAAGTGGGGCGATCCCGCCATCCGGTCTTTCTCAAACGGGGTCTGGCTGCCACGCTTGAGGAATGGATCTATGCTGCGGAATATATTCTGGCAGAAGGCAACGACCAGGTTGTGCTCTGCGAACGCGGAATTAGAACTTTCGAGAATTACACGCGCAATACCGTTGATATTACCGCGATTCCGGCGATGAAAGAGCTGTCTCATCTTCCGGTAGTTCTTGATCCCAGCCACGGCACAGGCAGATGGTCACTGGTGGCCCCGGTAGCGTTAGCGGGGGTTGCTGCGGGAGCGGACGGCTTGATGATTGAAGTCCATCCCCAGCCTGCCGAGGCAATGAGTGACGGCCCCCAGTCCTTGAATTTCCAACATTTTGCCGAGCTGATGCAAACTCTGAATCCGGTAGCCCGGGCAGTCGGACGCAGTGTTTTTGCTTAACGTATGATTTTTCTAACCTAGGCTTTTTTTCTGCGTAGGGATCTAATCTGTATGTCATGTTCACCTAAAAGCTCGAAAAAAGAAATCCGTTCTTCTTTGATCTCATTTAGAGTTTTGTCAACCAGATATCTCCACTCCAATAAACCTCCAGTCTGCTCTTCAATTGATGATATACGCCTTTTAAGCTCCTGGGAGTCCTCTTTGAGAGCAGAGATATCTGCTTTAAGTCCGGAGACATCTTGTTTGAGTTCTATGACATTTGTTTTGAGTTCTGTGACATTTGTTTTGAGTCCGGAGACATCTGTTTTGAGTCCGGAGACATCTGTTTCTAGTCTGTGCATTCCTTGAGTAAGGTCAGAGAGTTGTTTAAGCACGATATTTTGAAACTCTTGCTCGCTCATAGTGACCTCCTTGTTTACTCTTTTTACCTCATTATACCAGGTTTATCTTTCTATAAACAGAAAAAAATTCTTACGTAATTGTCTCTAATCTCATATTTATGGTAAAATGGTTAAAAGGTTTTGTAGGTAGGGGCTTCCCTGTGTAAGGGAAGGCAGTAGGACGGAGGGCGAGGCTTCCTGAGGTTTGCTTTGCTGGTCTGAATAATTCAATTCCGAATAATGTTTTGGTAGGATAGGCAGGATGGGAGTGGTCGGCTTTAAGCACCCTCTTATTCGGGGTGCTTTTTGGCTTTTTGGCAGCTGCTTTTACCTTCAGTAATTTTTAGGAGGGGGAGAAATATATGGCCTTTGACTGAGGAGGAACTGCGCTCCTTTATGGCCAAGGTGCCGGCAAATGTCCTAGTGATTTTTGATGAAGCTTATTATGAGTTCTCTGACATTCCCTTTTCCGGGATTTCCTTTTTAAGTAAAAATAAACCGGTGATAGTCCTGCGTACTTTTTCCAAGGCCTTTGGTTTGGCCGGTTTGCGGGTCGGATTTGCAGTGTCTCATCCGGATCTGATTAACGGGTTAAGCAGGGTACGCGACCCCTTTAATGCGAGTGTACCGGCTTTAGCAGGTGCTTTAGCGGCCTGGCAGGACCGGGAATATTTGCAGGAGATTGTTAACAAGAACCGGGAAGAAAGAGAACGCTTAACCGCAACTTTAATTAGTCTGGGTGCTAGGGTGTTTCCGGCCCATACAAATTTCATTATGGTGTTCTTTCCGGAAGATGGCACGAAACTGGGAGATGATTTGTTAAAGGCAGGAATCATCGTGCGCCCGGGCAACATCTTCGGCTACCCGGACGGGATTAGGATTACAATAGGTACCAGGGAAGAAAATGATAAGCTTCTCGATTTCTTAAAGAAGCGCTATGCGGTTTGAATATTTTCTGACCTCCGGCATCTGATTTCTGACCTCTGATAAAGTAGGATGGTAGAAAGGGGAAAAGCGAAATGATTATTGTGCTTAAACGCGGATCAGGAGAAGCTGAAGTTCAAGAAATTACGACCAGGTTGATGGAAGAGGGCTTTAAAGTTCATCTCTCCCAAGGAGTCGAGAAGACTATTATCGGTGCGGTTGGAGATCGAACTAGGTTACAGAGTCTTGACCTGGAAGCCCTACCTTGGGTTGAAAAGGTTGTGCCTATTTTAGCGCCGTATAAACTGGTGAGCAGGGAGTTCCAGCCCGCTGACAGTACAATTAAGATTGGACATCATGAGATCGGAGGGTCTGAGGTTCATGTGATGGCCGGTCCGTGTGCGGTGGAAAGCCGTTCGCAGCTTTTAGAAACTGCGCATGCGGTTAAAGAAGCAGGGGCTACTTTCTTGCGGGGAGGAGCTTTTAAGCCGCGCACTTCCCCTTATTCTTTTCAGGGATTAGAAGAAGAAGGGTTGCGCTATCTGGCGGAAGCGCGTGAAGAGACAGGGTTATTGATTATAACGGAAGTGGTGGATGTACGCGATGTACAGTTGGTTGCTGCCTATGCTGATGTCCTGCAAATTGGAGCGCGCAACATGCAAAATTTCTTCCTGCTAAAAGAAGTGGCCAAAGTGAATAAACCGGTGTTGCTTAAGCGGGGGCCGTCTGCAACCTTAGAAGAGTGGATGATGGCTGCGGAATATTTAATGGACGGCGGCAATTATAATGTTATGTTTTGTGAGCGTGGTATCCGTACCTTTGAAACCTACACCCGAAATACTCTTGATCTGAGCATGGTTCCGGCTTTGCATGCCCTGTCCCATCTTCCGGTAATCGTCGACCCCAGCCATGGAACCGGTCGCTGGCAGCTCGTGCAGCCTATGGCGAAAGCCGCATTGGCTGCCGGAGCGGACGGTCTGATCGTAGAGGTTCATCCGCAGCCGGATAAGGCTGTCTCTGACGGCAAGCAGTCTTTGACCCCTCCTAACTTTAAGGTGATGATGGAAGAGCTGGCGCGCCTCAGTGCTGCCTTAGACCGTCCTTTGAAAGGGGTTGAAGGGTAATGCAGGCCCAAGCGCACCTTCTGTCAGCTGGTTGGCGGAATGAGGCCAAGCCGCGAGCCTGTGTTATCGGTCTTGGATTGATCGGGGGCTCCTGGGCCGGAGCCCTACATCACCAGGGTTGGGAGGTTGCAGCAGTTGATCTGGAAGAGTCGAGCCTGCGGGGAGCCCTTGACAAAGGATGGATCAGCCAGGGTTTGAGAGAAATTCCCGAGTTTCTTGAATTCGATTTGGTTGTGGTCGCTTTACCTCTCCCTAATTTGATGGATAATATATCTGAATTTAGAGATAGAATAAGCAGTGGGGCTATCGTCACAGATGTCGGAAGT
>DAHVVW010000056.1 GCA_027357125.1 Clostridiales bacterium | reverse complement strand
TCGAAGTAGGCGTTCCGCTTTTCTGCTACGGTGGGAAATGGTGCCCGCCAAAGTCCCGGCGTTCAGCCAGGGATCGGGTTTAGTGCTTCTCTTTATGGTTTGTCTTATTGTTGGCTGTTTTAGGCTCTTGGGTCATGCCGCTGCCTACGCTTGCACCGGCTATCCCGCCCAGGCCGCCGCCAACGGCTGCGCCAACCGGTCCGGCCATTCCTCCCAGCGATGCTCCCAGAGCCCCTCCGGTACCGGCGCCTACGAGTGTGCCGGTGTCAGTGGCGGTGCTTTCCTTTTGAGTTTTGGCCTCGGCCACAATTTCATCCCATTCACTTTTGACGTTAGAAGCCAAAGATGCTCCTCCCTCAGACAGGGACAACACTCCTTTGGCGGCGCTTATCGCGACTCCGCGCACGACCTTTTTAGCCGCAGGCGCCAGTACGACCACGGCGGTGCCTGCTAACACCAAACCCAGAAATGAAGACTCTCCAAGAAACTCAGGCAACTTTTTGAGCAATGATTACACCCCCTCAGAATCTATCTTATTCATGTAAGCTTAGGACTTAAATTTGTATTCAGTTATCTTTTAGTATGAACTGCCTATCTCTAAAAAATGTATGATGACAAAAAAAGTTAGCTTCCTTCGTAACAGTAATTTAACACGAACTTTGCAATTCTTAACACTAAAGTAATGCTGCCTTAACATTCATGTTTTAGTCTTATATTAAATACTTAGGAATTAGGAGTCAGGACTCAGAATTAAGGAGTCAGGACTCAGAATTAAGGAGTCAGAATTCAGGAATCAAAGTTCAGAATGCCCTGAGAATATGCTTCCGGCAATTTAATAACCTAATGCAAAAGCAGTATTGTTCGGAAAGGAGTTTGCTATGCGGGTTGCTCTTTTCACAGATACCTTTGCTCCTCAGATTAACGGAGTGACCATGACCCTGAATCGTCTGGTTCAGTATTGGCAGCGGCAAGGAATTCAGTTTCTGGTGTTTGCCCCGGATCATGGCGGGCAAGGTGTTGATGCAGCTGAGATTCGGCGTGTACCCAGTTTTCCTTTTCCGCTCTATCCGGAATGCAGGATTCCTTTGTCCGGCTATGCGGGCATTGAGCGCGAGCTTCTGGTCTTTAAGCCGGACTTGCTTCATCTTGTCACCCCTTTTACCCTGGGGCTGATCGGTCACCGCTTCGGCCAGCGCCATAACGTGCCCATGGTGGCGTCTTATCATACAAATTTTGATCAGTACCTGGACTATTATCGTGTTCCGTTCCTTAAGAAAATGTATTGGTCCTATCATGTTTGGTTCCATAGCTATTGCGACCGGAACTACTGTCCTTCCACCTCGACCAAGGTTCTGCTGGAGCGAAACGGAATTAAGAATTTGGAGATTTGGAGCCGCGGCATTGATGCCGGGGAATACGCTCCGGAATTGCGCAACCCCCGGATCAGGGAGAAGTACGGGATTGGCGAGGGAAAAATGCTCCTGCTGTACGTTGGGCGCGTGGCTCCGGAGAAGGACATTGAGGTTTTGTTGGACAGTTATAAGACCCTTCCGCCCGATGTGGCCGAAAACGTGCACCTGATTGTGGTCGGGGATGGGCCATTAATGCCCAAAATTGCATCAGACAAATCCGGTATTACTTTCACCGGTTATTTGCGTGGTCGCGAGCTGGCAGAAATATATGCTTCTTGTGACCTTTTTGTTTTTCCCTCCGGCACGGAGACCTTTGGCAATGTGGTGCTGGAAGCAATGGCTTCCGGTCTGCCTGTGGTTGGGGTGGAAGCAGGCGGCGTGACGGATATTATCACGCACATGAAAAACGGAGTACTTTGTCCGGCACGTTCGGTGGAGGGGTTCAGGGACGGGATCAGTATGCTGGTGCGTAATGAGGATTTGCGTCTGCAAATGGCCCGTTCTGCCCGAATTAATGCAGTCAAGCGGGACTGGGATTCCATTTTCACTGAGTTAACGAAAAGTTACCGGAGCGTCATTGAGCAAAGCGTTTGTACCGGACGGTCGGTTGGTTTTTGAAGTTCCTATACTCTTAGATAACGAAAGGAGAAAACAGGGATGAGGATTTGTGTTGTAGGTGCCGGATATGTGGGGCTGGTATCGGCGGCGGTGTTGGCAGAGTGGGGTCATGACGTAACTTGCGTTGATAATGATGAAGAAAAAATAGCACAGCTTCAATCGGGAGTCCTGCCGGTGTATGAGGACGGCTTGCTGGAAATGGCAGCAAGGAACAGGAGCGAGGGGCGTTTGCATTTCAGAGTTGATTTGGCGCAGGCCTTAACACAGCGTGAGCTTGTCATGATTGCTGTGGGAACACCTGCGGGTAAGAATGGCAATCCCGATCTGTCTGCTGTCTGGAATGTTGTCAAGTCGTTGAAGGAATGCTCCACAGGTCAGATCACTTTGGTCATTAAGAGTACGGTACCGGTGGGAACATGTGAAGCGGTGGCTGAATTTCTTTATCACGATGAGGAGCGGTTCGATGTCGTTTCCGCTCCGGAATTTTTGCGGCAGGGAACAGCAATCAGGGATTATCTGGCACCGGACCGGATGGTTTTCGGATGTCAAACCTCAAGAGCCAAACAAGTGATGCAAGACCTCTTCAGATCGCTGGAATGTCCGGTCATTTTCACGGATTGGCACAGTTCGGAGATGATTAAGTATGCAGCCAATGCCTTTCTCGCGCTCAAGATTTCTTATATTAATTTGATAGCCAACCTCAGCGAGAAAGTCGGCGGGAATGTACAAGATGTGGCCCAGGGGGTAGGACTTGACCGCCGCATCGGTCCAGCGTTTCTTAAACCCGGGGTCGGATTTGGCGGATCATGTTTGCCTAAGGACACGCGGGCGCTGGTGGCGTTGGGAGAAGAGAACGGTGTGAATGTTTGGCTCCTGCGCGATGTTCTGCAAATTAATTTTGAGCAACGCGTGCACATCGTAAAGAAATTAGAAGAAGTACTGGGTGGCTTGGAGGGTAAAAAAATCGCGGTGCTGGGCTTATCATTTAAACCCAATACCGGAGATGTGAGAGAAGCCCCTGCCCTTACCATTATCTCCCGTATTCTGGAGCGCGGCGGGAAAGCGGCAGCCTATGATCCGGTTGTTGACATGGAAGCATTAAGCCGGGAAATTCCTTTTATTCCGGCGCTCGATCCCTATGATGCTGTTTCCGGCGCCCACGCGGTAGTATTTTTAACGGAGTGGGGCGAGTTTGCCAAGCTTGATCTGCGTCGTATCAGGGGACTGCTCAAATTTCCGCTCCTGATTGATGGTCGTCATATTTTTGATCCCCAGGCGCTTAAAGCATTGGGGTTTGTCAGTCAGTCTTATGATTCGCGTCCGGTTCTGGAATTCATGTCTGCTAAGTGAATGCTTTAGCTGAAAGCGGAGGTGCGGGAATGCCGAATGAGATGGAAATAGTGGATAAGCTGATTTTTCAGATTGTTTCCGGCATGTACAAGGCCCATGATAAACTGCCTTCCGAAAACGCAGTTGCAGATCAATACAAGGTGCCTAGAATTACGGTCCGTAAAGCGTATGAAAGGCTTGAAGAATTAGGGTATGTGTATCAAAAGCAGGGAAAAGGAAGCTATGTTAAGGATCGGCGTAAACGGATTGAACTTGTGCTTTCAGGGGATGTAAGCTTTAGTGAGAAAATGCTCGAAAACTGCAGCGGAAGCTCTTGGAGTGCACCTATTTAATCCCGCTTTTAGTCCTTGAATCAGGCTGTATTGATCAAGCAAGCGGCAGGGTTTTGGAGTATACGAAGATTTTCTATCGCAGCGATTGTTTTTCCGCCTATGTAATACCTTAGCTTTATGATGGGGTCTTGGAACTTAACCTAAAAATAACAGATATTTAACAAGGAGTTTACAGACTCAACTTGGCACCAAGTTAAGATAGGAGACAGAGTAAATCGTTACGCAGGATTATATTATTGCGAAAGAGGGCTCGCGAATGAACAGAAAAATGAGAACGGAGATTCTGCTAAAAGGCTCAGTGGAACTTGCAGCTAAATTAGCCGGGGAGATACAGGCCAAATATGATATTAAAATAATCGCGGAACCCAATCTGGGGTTAGCGATGCTAAAAGTCAGGGAAACGGCCCAAAGAACCCTGTTTTATTTAGGGGAAGTGTTGATCACCGAGTGCAAAGTACTGATTAACGGACATTTAGGTATTGGCATGATCAAGGGGGATGAACAGGAGTTCGCCTATTATTTGGCGATAATCGATGCAGCATATAATGCGGAGCTGCCGGAGACAAAAGTGTGGACCAGAATTTTCCGCCAGGAAGATGCAAAGATCAAAAAACTTGATATTGATTTCAAGAACAAGGTCATTCAGACCAAAGTAAACTTCCAGACGATGGATGTCTAAAGTGAGAAGGGGTAAGTAGTAATGAAGCTGGATTTAGTTCATGACATTCAAGCTGCTTTCAGAAAGATTGTGGATGCGATGTCAAGGCCGGGACAGATAAATAGTATTAAGGAGCAGGCCGACAAGCTTGACCTGGAGAGCGGCTGCTTTAATTCCACCTTGGTGCTGGCTTTGATGCTGTTGGATACTGAGCAAACATTTCATGTGGTCGCTGCCCGTCCAAGCGCAACCACGGGACTGATTACCCGGTTAACCTATGCTAAAGCAGCGGGAACAGAGCGTGCGGATTATATATTTGTCTTGAATGACGCTAAACCGGAGGATATTGAGAAGGCGTTTAGAGCGGCTTATCCGGGAAACTTAATGAACCCCCACAAGTCTGCCCTAATTATTATTGAAGCGGATGCTGTGAGCAATGACCGGAATTTGATTCTGACCGGTCCCGGAATAGAAAAGGAAAGCTATGTCAAAGTAAAAACAACAGATCATTGGGTCGAGTTGAGGGCTGACAAGAACTCAGAATATCCCTTGGGCGTTGATCTCATTTTTACGGATACGGATGCCAACATTTTATGTATTCCGCGGACAACTCAGGTTCGGAAGCAGGGGGTGAATCAGTGGGCTATGTTGCAGTAAAAGGCGGAACGATTGCCATCGAAGAATCAATTAAACGCTTAACATATGAACGCCTTAAGCAAGGCAAGGTTATAGATGTGGACAGGATCGAAGCCGGCATGCGCTGTTTGATCGATCAGGTCATGTCGGAAAGCAGCCTCTATAGTGAAAGTCTGGCGGCGACAGCGATCAAACAGGCGGAAGGAAATCCTGAGGAAGCGGTTTTCTTAATGAGAGCTTACCGTTCAACCTTGCCCCGCAAACATTACTCGCGCATTGTCCGCTCCGAGGATATGGTGGTGGAACGGAGAATATCGGCTTGTTTCAAAGATATTCCCGGAGGCCAGATTCTGGGAGCTGCCTTTGATTATACCCAACGTCTGTTGGACTTTGAGCTGAATGAGGAAACGGATGAAGACGCTATCATTTGGTTGCATGAATACGCTCTGGAAAGCGGAGCAGAAAATGACCATACAGTTTTAGACGGACTGCCCAAGGTTCTGGATTATTTACGGGAAGAAGGCTTGCTGGCGGCTTGTGAGGATAATGATACGGAGCCGGACGATGTGACGAAAGAGAGTATACAGTTTCCGACCAGCCGCAGTCAGAGGCTGCAGATTTTAACCAGGGGCCAGACCGGTGCCGTCACTTCTTTAGGGTATGCAGCCCTGCGCAGTTATGGAGCGTTGCATCCAACGGTGGGAGAATTACGGATTGGGAATTTGCCTGTATATGTCGACAACCCGTTCACTGAAGAAAATGAGGACGAAAATGCTTATTATATTGGCGCGATCAAAGTCACGGAAGTGGAGAGTCTGTTTCCGGTATGCAAGCAGATGAAACATGGAGAGAAAGAAATCGAATTTGGCATCGGATATGGAATCTGTTATGGACAAAATGAAACTAAGGCGATCGCTATGAGTATCCTGGATCATTGTCTGGAAACAGGCAATCCGGAGTATCCGACGCATAACGAGGAGTTTGTGCTTTTGCATATTGATTCGGTTGAATCCACCGGTTTTATCTCACACCTGAAATTGCCTCACTATGTAACCTTCCAGTCTGAGCTGGACAGTGTCCGCAAATCAAAAAAGGGTGGAAAGAGTAAAGAAAGGGAAAGTGTTGAGGAGCCGCGCCATGAGAATTAACTATAATTTTGCCTTCTTTGATGAGAGTTCTAAACGGGAGATTAGAAGAGCGATCTTGAAAGCGATCGCAATTCCCGGGTACCAGGTTCCGTTTGCTTCCCGGGAAATGCCGATAGCCAGAGGCTGGGGAACAGGGGGACTGCAGTTGACCCTTTCCCTTGTCGGGAAGGAAGATATCTTGAAAGTGATGGATCAGGGCTCGGATGAATCCGTTAATGCGGTCAATATCAAAAAGCTCATCACCAAGACCACCGGGATTAAAGTGACACACGATACCGGAGAGGCCAGTATTATCCAATCAAGGCACAGAATTCCGGAAATTCCGCTCCAAGAAGGTCAGATTCTGGTACTGCAGGTGCCACTGCCTGAACCTTTAAGATATTACGAGCCGAGTGAATATGAGACGAAGAAGCTGCATGCGGAACAAGAATACAGTGGTGCCTGGCTCATGCTGTTTGAGCAAATCATGAATTACGGGAATATGGCGACAGGTGCGGATCACCCGGTTATGGTTCACGGTAGGTATGTCATGGCCCCCAGCCCCATCCCCCGGTTTGATAATCCCAAGCTTAATCGTTCCAAAGCCTTAATCCTGTTTGGTGCAGGCCGGGAAAAGAAAGTGTATGCTCTGCCACCTTATACTCAGGTTGTTTCCCTTGCGTTTGATGACTATCCTTTTGAGGTTGAATCTTTTCACAATAAGTGCTGCCGTTTGTGCGGCGCGACCGGGGTCTATCTGGATGAATTCATCGACGAAGGAACAGGAGCAACAGGAGCAACCACTTATCAATGCAATGACATGGGCTTTTGTTTGCACAATCTAAATCAAAAATCACGATGATTGAGGGATATAGGATGGATGAGTTTGAACAGCCTGTTTTGTCTGTTAAGAATTTAAGAAAGCAGTATGGCGATGGGTGTGCCAACTGCAAGGATAGGCAGGCGGAGCGCCTGATTAGAAATTATTGTCCCGTTTGCGGAACAGTCTATGCCTGTCAGGATATCAACCTTGATGTATATGAAGGAGAAATCCTGGGAGTTGTCGGGGAAAGCGGCAGCGGTAAGTCGACCTTAATGAGTTGCCTGTATTTTGATCAGAATGTTAGCGGGGGGGGTGCCTATATCAGTTCCTACCATAACGGCCAACGTAATTTGTTTACAGAATCATCCCAGCAAAAAAGGTATATCCGGAATTATCTGCTGGGCAAAGTCTATCAGAATCCGGTGTTAGGTCTGAAAATCAATTTTTCGGCCATTGGCAATATTGCCGAAAAACTGATTGCAGCCGGAGATAGAAGGGTCGAACAAATGGAAGCCAGAGGGAAAGAACTGCTTGAGCATGTTAACATCCCGGTGTATCGGATCAAGGAAGCCCCTAAGAACTTTTCCGGAGGAATGCAGCAAAGGGTTCAGATTGCCAAAGCTTTATCCAATAACCCGCCACTCCTTCTGCTGGATGAAGTGACCACCGGACTGGATTTGTCAGTGCAAGCGAGTGTCTTGGATTTGATTAAGACCATACAGCGAGAGCTGAAAATCAGTATCCTGATTGTCTCTCATGATTTGGCCGTGATTCGGATGCTGGCAGATCGAACGGTTGTCATGCTGGAGGGAAGGATCGTTGAACAAGGGTTAACAGACCAGATTCTTGAAGATCCGCAGCAGGCCTATACGCAAGAGTTGGTCCATTCCTTGCTATAGCAGGTAGAGATCGTTAGAGATTGATGTGAAAAGGGGATGAAAAATGTATTTAATCATAAACGGACAGATTATTACCGAGGATGCGCTTCTCACAGGGTATGACCTACTAATAGAAGGCGATATCATCGCTAAGATTGCTAATAACGGCGAGCTTAAGGCGGATGCCAGTACGCAAGTCATTGATGCAGCGGGTGGATACATCACTCCCGGATTCATTGATATCCATTCGGATTATATAGAGCATATGGCGGCACCTCGGCCCACTAGTCTGATGGATTTCAACATGAGTATTCGAGAGGCTGAAAAAGAACTGATCACCCACGGAATTACCACGATGTTTCATTCCCTTTCCCTCTATAAATTTACTGAGTTTACCCATAATCCGATCCGGAACCCTGAAAATGTCCGCAGATTTATCGACCTGATTGCTAATGCCCGGACTAAAGGCCATAGACACTTGATTCGGCATCGTTTTCATGCCCGTTTTGAAATAGATAATTTTGATGAAGTCGATAACTTAAAAACCTTTATTACTGAGAAAAAGGTTCATCTGGTTTCATTCATGGATCATACCCCGGGTCAAGGCCAGTACAGTGACTTAAAAATATATAGGGATATTATAAAAGGTTATGAGCATTTAGATGACGAGGAAATTGAAGAGATCGTTTTCAGGCATCAGACAAAAGCTAAACTTACAATTGATGCGATGAAAGAAATAGCAGATCTTGCGCGGGAAAACGGCATCGCGATCGCGTCCCATGATGATGACAGCACGGAAAGATTGGAGTTGGTGGGTGGTTTAGGGGCCACGATCAGCGAATTTCCCATAACCCTTGAGACCGCGCACAAAGCCAAAGAAAAGGGAATGTTCACGATGGCAGGGGCACCAAACATCCTTTTGGGCGGTTCCCACAGTGGGAATCTGTCAGCGGCTGAGGCCATCCACGCTGACTGTATCGACATTTTGTGCAGTGACTATTATCCACCCTCTTTGCTGCATGCTGTGTTCAAGATGCATAAGTTTTACGAGCTTGATTTAGTGGACATATTCAGGTTGGTTACAATCAATCCGGCGAAAGCGGTGAAAATGGAGCATGAAATTGGGTCTATCAAAGAAGGGAAAAAAGCGGATTTGCTGGTTATTGAAATGATGGATTCGGAGTTTCCGGTGATTACATCAGTGATCGTGGATGGGAAGCTAGTCCAGCAGACGAATTACATTGCTTTAACCGGAAAGTAGGAGGGGACATTGG